>JACCVE010000004.1 GCA_013698285.1 Chloroflexia bacterium
GGTCAGCTCGACGTTGTCGCTGGCGGCCAGACCGCGCAACACGTGCTTCAGCCAGTCAACCCCCTCGAACCACCAGTGGCCGAACAGCTCGGTATCGTAGGCGGACGAGATGACGCCGACCTGGCCGCTCTCCTGGTAGTACTCCCCGAGGTGCTGCTCGATCAGGTGAACGTAGTGGTCCGCATGCTCACGCGCGCGCGTCGAGGCCCGGGCGGGATCGTAGAGCGGTTTCTGACCGAGATCGACCCCGGCGCCGCCGATGCGCCAGTATTGCATGCCCGATTCGCTGTCCTTGCGGTGGAACTCGCGGTAGGCGAAGTCGCCGGGGTACCCGAACGTGCCGGACCAGACCTGCTGGCCGGTGCGGTTGTTCCGCCCGAGGACGGCCACCTTGCCGGGCGCGTCACCGACCCAGTAGGCCTGGTAGGTGGTACCCGGCTCGGTCTGCTCCTCGTCGGTCAGGTCGACCGCGTAGCGCCGGGTCACCTCGCCGTAGGGGCCGATCGCCTCGCCCGCCGCCTTGCCGACCGGTCGGCCACCCTCGACGGTGTGTGTCTCACTGAAGAACACTTCGATGCCCTGTGCCGCGAGGAACGACTCGATCCCCGGCCGCAACACGTCTACCCCGCCGGTGTTGTCGTGGTAGGCCGGCCGGTAGGCACACTCCGGCAACCAGATCGCGGTCGGGTCCTGGCCGAAGTGCCGCCGGTACGAGGCGATCCCGGTCGCGATCTGTCCGTAGATCGAGGAATCCCGAGCCAGCAGCGGCAGGTACCCATGGGTCGCGGCAGAGGTCGAGATCTCGATCCGGCCCCGGTCTTGGAGCGTCTTGAATGCGCCGATCACGTCCCTGCCAAACCGGTCCTCGAACGAACCGAGGACGCGGCCGTACCAGTGGTGATAAAAGCGGGCCAGGTCCCGCATCGTCGTGTCGCCAGCCGAATCGAACCGCTCCACATCGTTGGCGGCCCAGGCCGAGCGCTCGGCGGCGTAGTGGACGAAGTGGTCCCCGATCAATGGGTCTGCCAGTTGCTCCGCCAGGATCGGCGTGATGCCGACCGTCAAGCGATAGTCCACCCCCTCGGCATCGAGATCGTAGAGCGCATTCAGGAGCGGGATATAGGTTTCCGCCAACCCTTCATGGACCCACTCTTCGCCATGGGGCCACATGCCGGCCTGGCGCGCGTACGGTAGGTGAGAGTGGAGCACGAACGTGAACGCCCCGTCAGTCATCGTCATTCCTCCGGTCGGTCCGCTCGTCTCCGCGAACACGCGACACCTTCGTTCTCAAAGATTCTCCACGAGGGATACCCCGTGCTCCGAGGAGCCACGTGGATAGGCGGTGCCCCCCATCACTATCTCGGATGGAGCGGGTGAGCGGTCCCCGAAACGGTGTAATCATACGGGTTGTGCCCGCGCGGCTCCCCCGGCGGCTTCGCCCGGCCATAGGTCCAGACCATCTCGGCCAACCCGTCAGCCAGCCCGTCGTGGAGTTGGTGCGATTGAAATCTCCAGCCCCAGTTGCCGGTCGGGCGCCCGGGAACATTCATCCGGGCCTCATCTCCTAGTCGCATCACATCCTGGAGGGCGACGATCGCCGTCTCCGCCACCGAGCCGAGGGCGAGGCGAATGAGGTCCCAGGCGATGTCCTGACCATCGCGGCCCAGGTATCTCGTCACCGCGTTCCGTTCGCTCTCCGACCGGGTCGCGAACCACCCGACGGTGGTCTGGTTGTCGTGGGTCCCCGTGTAGACCACGTCACTGGCCCCATAATTATGTGGCAGGTAGGGGTTCGCGGGATCGTCCTCGAAGGCGAACTGCAAGACCTTCATGCCCGGGAACCCCAGCTCGTCGCGCAGGGCGATGACATCGGGAGTGATGACGCCGAGGTCCTCGATCACGAACGGCGTCGCCCCGACCTCCCGTGCGATCGTCCGGAAGATCTCCACGCCTGGTCCCGCTTCCCACTGCCCGCCCTCGGCCGTCTCTTGGCCGTTCGGCACGACCCAGGCGGCGGCGAAGGCGCGGAAATGGTCGATCCGGATGATGTCGACCGTCTCCAGCATCGCCCGCACCCGCGCTACCCACCAGGCGTAGCCGGTCGTCTCGTTGGCCGCCCAATCGTAGACCGGATTGCCCCAGAGCTGGCCGGTCGCCGAGAAGGGATCGGGCGGGACTCCCGCGACCACGGTGGGGATGCCTGATTCTTCCAGTTGGAAGATGTCCCGGTTGGCCCAGACATCCGCGCTGTCGTGGGCGGCGAAGATCGGGATGTCGCCGATGATGCGTACGTCGTGCTCGTTGGCATAGCGCTTCAATTCCGTCCACTGGCGGCGAAACTGGAATTGCTCGAACTGTTGGTAGCGGACCTCATCGGCGAGCCGCTCTCGCCACTCGGCCAGGGCCTTGGGGTCGCGCCGCCGGATCGGCTCTTCCCAATCAGTCCAGGCCACACCACCGTGGGCTTGCTTCACGGCCACGAACAGGGCGTAGTCGTCGAGCCAGGCGCTCTCGGCCTGCCGGAAGGCATCGAACGCCGGGCGCTGGTCGGCCGCCGCGCCGGACCGGAAGCGGTCGAACGCCCGTCGCAGGAGCGGATATTTGTACCGCTGGACCCGTTCGAACTCGACCTCGTACTCGGGGAACTCCGGCGCCTCGCGGAGGTCGGACTCGTCGAGCAGGCCGTCGCCGGCGAGCCAGCCGAGCGAGATGAGCAAGGGGTTGCCGGCGAACGCCGACGGCGAGGCGTACGGCGAGTCACCGAATCCGGTGGGCCCCAACGGCATCACCTGCCAGCGCCGCTGGCTACCCCGGGAGAGCCAATCCACGAACCGGAAAGCGGCCGGGCCAAGGTCGCCGATCCCATGGGGTCCGGGGAGGGAGGTCGGATGGGCCAGGACGCCGCTGACGCGGTCCGTCGGCATGGGAAGCTCCGTTCGCGAACCACCCGGGCACGTCTCGCGGACAGGACGGCTCGATGGTGAAGGGACAGGTCATCGTGGGGATCGGTCGCATTAACCGCGCCAGCCACGCCTTGGCCGGAGCGGCACCCGGGACTATGGTTCTTCGAGACTATCCCGCAGGATATCCATGTGTTCGAGGGCCAAACCTGTCCCGATCGCGACGCAGGAGAGCGGGTCGTCCGCCACGTAGCACGGCACGCCGGTCACCTCGGTCAGGAGGTCCGGCAGGTGCCGGAGCAGGGCGCCGCCGCCGGTCAGGATCATCCCCTTGTCGATGATGTCGGACGACAGCTCGGGCGGCGTCTCTTCCAGCACCGCGCGGACGGCGCCGATGATCGCCTCCAGGGGCTCGTTGATCGCGTCCGTGACCTCGCTGGCGTGGATCTGGATCGTGCGGGGGAGGCCTGCCACCTCGTCCCGGCCCCGGACCTCCATCGCCACGTCTTCCGGCAACGGCACCGCGCTGCCGATGGCGATCTTGACTTCCTCGGCCGTCCTCTCCCCGATCCGGAGACTATACCGGCGCTTGATGAAGGCGCTGATGGCCTCGTCGAACCGGTTGCCGCCGACCCGCAGCGAGCGGGCGACGACGATGCCGTTCAACGAGATCACGGCCACCTCGGTCGTCCCGCCGCCGATGTCGATGATCATGTTGCCCGAGGGGTCGGCCACCGGCACCCGCGCCCCGATCGCGGCCGCGAGCGGTTCGCTGATCAGGTAGGCCCGCCGAGCCCCGGCGTTCAGCGCGGCATCCCGGACGGCGCGCCGCTCGACACCGGTGACGCCCGCAGGGACGCAGATCATGACATCCGGCTTGACGAGGGAGAACCGGCCGCAACTCTTGTTGATGAAGTACTTGAGCATTTCCTGGGTGACGACGTAGTCGGCGATCACCCCGTCGCGCATCGGCCGGACGACCTCGATCGTCTCCCGCGGCTCGCGACCGAGCATGTTGCGAGCTTCGAGGCCGACGGCCTTGACCTTGCCATCCTTGGCCGAAATGGCGACCACCGACGGCTCGTTGATGACGATGCCGCGGCCACGCAGGAACACGAGGACATTCGCCGTGCCGAGATCGATCCCGATCTGTTTGGCCATGCGGTGGTGCTCCGGCTTCAGCCCAGTCCGGTTGCCATGCCAACGGCACGGCGAGGGGGAGAGGTGACCATACATAGGGGAGACGACGAGGGGTCGATGAGCGCGAGTGTACCATAGGCCCGTTTCCACTCCCGCATCGCCGGATCGCCGGCCCACGACCGATCGGAGCCTCCAACCCGTGACCAGTGACCATGACCGGGCGGCGATCCGGCGAGACATCCCCGCGACCCCGGACCATGATGGGAATCCGGCCGGTTCCCGGCCCGACGGCGCAAACGGCCCCACACCCGCGGTCAGCCCTCGTCCTCCACGGCGAACGGGCCATCGGGACGGCGCCGGTGAGCGGGAGGCGATGATCTGCGCCTTTCGGCCATGGTCGGTACCGCGGGCGTTCCCGGTCGCCCACCGGCCGTCGCCCGCGACCCGCCGGTTGGTCGAGGTGGCCAGCGAGGCCGATCGCGTCCTGCTCTGCGATGATGCTCACGCTGGCGACCACATGTGGCCGACCGGAGAAATGGTGACGGGGGCCGCCGGCGAAGCCGCCGGAATCGACGGGACGACGACCACCGGACCGGACGGGGACATGCCCGGAAGGTGACTCGACGCTCCACGCTCCACGACGGATCGCCCGGAAGACGCCTTCGAGAGGAGAACGCGACGTGACGCGCCCACCGTACGACCTCGTGCTGCGCGGCGGCACCGTCCTGGACCCGGCCAATGCCCTTCACGCCCGGCGAGACATCGCCGTCGCCGACGGCAAGGTCGCGTCGGTCGAACCGGTCATCCCCGGCGAGATGGCCATGCAGACGCTCGATGTCGCCGGCCTGCTGGTGACGCCGGGCCTGGTCGACATGCACGCCCACGTCTACGTCGGCGTTTGCCCGCTCGTCGTGCCGATCGATGAGGTCGCGCCCGCGAGCGGGGTCACGACCGTGGTCAGCACGGGCGACGCCGGGGCCCACACCTTCGCCGGTTTCCGCCGCCTGATCATTTCCCAGGTCCGGACCCGCGTCTACGCCTTCGTCCACATCAGCACGATCGGCCTGGCTGGCTGGGAGGTGGGCGAGATGGTCAACCTCGATTACGCCGACCCCGACAAGGCGGCCCGGGTGGTCCGGGAGAACCGGGACATCTGTCTCGGGATCAAGGTCCGGCAGGGCGCCCAAATGGTTGGCGACCACGGGCTCGAACCCCTGCGCCGGGCCGTCTCGGCTGCCGAGATGAGCGACTCGCCGGTGATGGTCCACATCGGCGCAGCGCCGACGCCGCTGGCCGACATCCTCGAAATGTTGCGGCGCGGCGACATCGTCACCCACTGCTTCACCGGCACGGGTCGAGGCATCCTCGACGGGGAGGGCCGCGTCACCGACGACGTCCGGGCGGCCCGGGAACGGGGCATCCTCTTCGACGTCGGCCACGGCATGGGCAGCTTCGACTTCACGGTCGGCGAGGCGGCACTGGAACAGGGATTCCCGCCCGACTTCATCTCCAGCGACCTGCACTCTGGCTGCGTCAACGGCCCGACCTTCGAC
>JACCVE010000013.1 GCA_013698285.1 Chloroflexia bacterium
GGATCGCCAGCAGCGTCACCCAGTCCTCCCGCAGCGGGGCCAGCCCCTGGACGAAGACGCGGATCGCGGCGGCGAATGCGGCCGCCTTCGGCACGACCGACATGAACGCCGTCACCGGGGTCGGGGCGCCATCGTAGGCGTCCGGGGTCCAGAAGTGGAACGGCACGGCCGCCATCTTGAACCCCAGCCCGACCGTGACCAGCAACACACCGAGCAGGAGGGACGAATCGAGGAACTCGTCGTTCCCCGCCGAGGCCTGGAGGGAGACGGCGATCTCGTCGAGGTTGGTCGAGCCAGTGACACCGTAGATCCAGGCCATCCCGTAGGCCAGGATGGCGCTGGCAAAGATGCCGAGCAGGAAATACTTCAGTGCCCCCTCGATCGAGGTCAGGCGCCGCTTGGCGAAGGCGGTCAGGACGTAGGTGGCCAGCGAACTGAGCTCGATGCCGACGAAGATCATCACCAGATCGCCGGCCGAGGCGACCAGCAGGGCGCCGAGGACCGAGAAGGCCAGCAGGACGAGGAACTCGCCGATCGGCATCCTCCCCTCCAGCCGTTCGACGTAGCTGGCCGAGATCATCACCGTCAGGATGGCGGCGACCAGGATGATGACGGAGAGGAAGAGGGTTAGGCCGTCGGCCCGGAACAGGCCATAGAAGGTGCTCTCGGCCGTGTCGCGCTGGGCGAAGAATGCCAGCAGGGCGATGGCGTAGCCCGCCAGGGAGACCCCCGTCAGCACGCCGTAGTGGCGCTCGTGGGGGAGGAAGGCGTCGAGGAGCAGCAGCGCCATCGTGGTCACGAAGACCACGAGCTGCGGGGCCGCCAGGCCCCAGTCCGGATTGATCAGCGTCAACTCAGGCACGAACGGACTCCTCGGTGACGGCTCGTGACCCCGGACGTCCCGAACCCAGACCCCTGTCTGGGAAACGGCCCCGGACCCGACCGCTAGATGAACGGCGCCAGGATGCGCTCGAAGGCGGGCTCGCAGATTTTCAGGATCGGGGCGGGGTAAATGCCGGTGACGATGGTCAGGACGGCGAGCGGGAACAGCGTCAGGGCTTCCTTGCGGGTCAGGTCCGGCCAGACCTCGCTGTGGACTTCGGCCGGTGCGTGGGCATGGACATCGGAGGTGGCATCGGGCTTCGCCGCCACGGCGGGGACCGGCTCCGGTCCGGCCGGGGCGTTCGGCATGGCAGGGTGGTCCTGGGAGCCGCCGGAGACGGGGTAGGGGACGACATGCTCGGGCAGCGACGACGCGGTCGGAGGCCGGCCGGTAAAGGCGGTGGCATGGCCGTGGACGGGGGCGGCGCCGTGGCCATGCGGGTCACCGTGGGTCTGGTCGGCACCGACCGGGCGCTCCTTGGGGAGGGCGTCGCGCTCGTCAGTGGTCAGGGCGTTGTCGTGCGGGTCCGGTAGTTCGCCCGGGGCGCGGCCGAAGACGACCCGCTGGAACATCCACATCATGTACCAGGCGGCGAAGATGACCACCGCGAAGGTGAAGACCGCCGCGACCGGGTTGTATTCCCAGGTGCCGAGGGCGACCAGGAACTCACCGACGAATCCCGACAGGCCGGGCAGGCCGATGCTGGCGAACATGAACAGGGCGAAGTAGGCCGAGAAGGCGGGCATCCGGGTGGCCAGGCCGCCGAAGGCGGAAATCTGGCGGGTGTGGGCCCGCTCGTAGATCACGCCGACGAGGAGGAACAGGCCGCCGGTGTTGAAGCCGTGGGCCAGCATCACCATCATCGCCCCGTCGAGGCCCTGCAAGTTGAAGACGAAGATGCCCAGGGTCACGAAGCCCATGTGGCTGACCGAGGAATAGGCGATCAGCTTCTTCATGTCCGGTTGGACGAGGGCCACCAGGGCGCCGTAGAGGATGCCGATGATCGACAGGACGACGATGGCCGGGGCCCAGTCGCGGGCGGCCTGCTCATAGAGGGGCAGGTTGAAGCGGAGCAGGCCGTAGCCGCCCATCTTCAGCATCACGGCCGCCAGGATCACCGAGGCCGCGGTCGGGGCCTCGACGTGGGCGTCCGGGAGCCAGGTATGGAAGGGGAACATCGGCACCTTGACCGCGAAGGCGGCGAAGAACGCGGCGAAGACCCAGAACTGGAAGGTGCGGCCATAGTCTCCGTTCTGCAGCTCCAAGACATTGAGCGTCCTGATCCCGGTGTCGTTGAAGTAGCTCTGGTAGGTGGCGACGATGGCGACCAGCATCAGCAGCGAGCCGAACAGGGTGTACAAGAAGAATTTCACGGCCGCGTAGACCCGGTTGGTGCTCCCCCAGACCCCGATCAGCAGGGCCATCGGGATCAACATCAACTCCCAGAAGATGTAGAAGATGAACAGGTCGAGGGCCATGAAGACCCCAAGCATGCCCGTCTCTAGCAGCAGCAGGGCGATGTAGTACTCGGGCGTGCGCTTGTTGACGGTGTCCCACGACCAGATGATCGCGATCAGGGAGAGCAGGGTCGTCAGGGCGATCAGGAGGACGGCGATGCCATCGACGCCGAGGGCGTAGCTGACGCCGAGGCCGGGCAGCCAGCTCACGGTCTCCTGGAACTGGAATTCGGCGTTGCGGTCGAACCGGAACAGGAGTAGCAGCGAGACCACGAAGGTCAGGGCGGAGGCCCCCAGGGCGATCCGCCGGGATGTGTCCTGCGAGACCCGGGGGATGAAGAAGATCGCCAGGGCGCCGAGCAGCGGCAGGTAGGCGATGGTGCTCAGTATCGGAAAGCCGTCCACGGATCCCCCTCTTCTCGGTCCATCAGGTCCCCGGCCTGGCCGGGCGCCGCGAGCGGCCTACGGATACTCGTCGGCGGTCAGCGGAACAGGTTGCTGAACCCGGTCAGGTAGACCCCCACCAGCAGGACCATGCCGAGGGCGATCGCCAGGGCATAGTTGGAGACCAGGCCGGTCTGGACATGGCGGAGGCGCTGGCTGATGGCGCCGATCCCGATCGCCACCCCGTTGACGGTGGCGTCGATGATCCCGACATCGACGACTCGCCAGAAGAAGGTCGCCATCCCCTGGAACGGGCGGACGAACAGGACATCGTAGAGTTCGTCGAATCGCCATTTGTCGAAGAGGAAGCGGTAGAGACCCTGGAACCGGTCGCCAAGCGCGACGGCGCTGATCGACTTCCGGATGTAGATCAGGTAGGCCAGGAAGATGCCGCCCGCCGCCATCAGGGTCGAGATGACCCCGAAGGTAACCGTGGTGGCGAGCGAGACGTGGTGCTCATCCTCCGCCGCGTGCTCCTCCCCGGTCGCCCCGGCGGCCTCGTCCTCGGCGTGGTCCTCCTCGCCGGCGGCACCCGGTCCGGTCTCGCCTTCGGCACCCCCGGCGGGCTCCTCCTGGGCGACCAGGGCGGAGACCGCGGCGACCTCGCCACCGTCCACGGCATATGCCAGGGCACCGGCCGCGACCTCCTCCCCCTCGGGCTCGATGCCCTCGGACTCGAAGACCGGCTCCAGGAAGTGGTGCAGCGGGCCGTCCTCCGGCGGGAAGCCGACGAAGCCGATCAGGGCGGCCGGGATCGCCAGCAGCACCAGCGGCACGGCCATCGTCCGGGGCGACTCGTGCGGGTGGACGTGTTCGGTATCGAAGCGGGGCTCGGTGAAGAAGGTCAGGAAGACCAGCCGGAACATGTAGAGCGCGGTCAGGAAGGCCGAGACCAGGCCGACGATCGCCACGATCGTGCCGATCGGCTGGTGCTCGCTGATCCAGCCGCCGACGATGATCTCGTCCTTGCTCCAGAACCCGGCGAAGGGGACCAGCCCGGCGTTGGCCAGGGCGGCGATCAGGAAGGTCCAGAAGGTGATCGGCAGGTACTTCCGCAGCCCGC
>JACCVE010000022.1 GCA_013698285.1 Chloroflexia bacterium
CTCTCGTTCACCTTTATCGGCGACGGCCTCCGCGACGCCCTGGACCCCCGCGAGACCCGGTAGACCCCCTCCCGGTCTCCCCCACGGCTGCTTGGTGGGTCGCCCTCCGCACCCCGGCCGATAGGGCCTCCCACTATCAGGGAGGCAAACGGAAACGCGCCGGGAAGTGATCCGCAGCGCGTCTCCTCGTTCGTCACCTGGTTTCCTCACGATCAGGCCGCGATGAGGCGCCCCGTGAGTGAACGGTCCACCTCACCGTCATCAGCCCGCCCCGAGGGCCTCACCGACCAGCCGCTCGGCCTCGTCGGGTTCCGGGAAGCGGCCGGTCTCGTCCTTCGAGAAGACGAGGTCGTCACCGACCTGGACCTCGAAGATGCCGCCGCTGCTGGGGATCAGCGTCAAGCCCCCCGGTATGTGGTCTTCATGGTCGTGCAGAATATTCTCCGCCAAACTGGCGGCACGCTTGAGATACCCTCAGCTCGTGCAGTAGGTGATGGTGACGCTCGTCGCGTTGCCGGTGTCGCTCATGGTCCTGTCCTCTCGCTTGCCCATCGTCGGGGCCAATCGGGTGGCGATGATCGGTCGCCCCGTCACGGCGTACCACGTGCAAGAGCGCTGCCGCCGTTCCGTTGCCCTCGGAGTCACGGCCGTCCGGGCGGGAGATCAGCGGCCGCCGATCCGCTCCCGCCACTCGTCGGCCAACAGGTCGAAGCTCATGTCGTGGGTCCATTCGGCGTTCTTCAGCCCCGTCCAGTGGAAGCGGCCCGCGTCGCGGTATCCCTGCTTGCGCAGCGCCGCCTGCGACCGGGTATTCGGTCCCCAGACATACGACCGGACGGTGTGCAGGCCGAGCCGCTCGAAACTGTAGGCGAGCAGCAGGTGCTTGGCCTCCGAGCCGTAGCCGCCGCCGCGATAGGCGGTGTTGGGGATGAAGCTCTCCGTTTCGGCCGTCTTGTGGACCCAGTCGATGTCGGCGATGCCGTTGGAGCCGATGAACTCACCCGTCTCCTTCAGGACGATGGCGAACCGGACCCACCCTGCCGGGTCGTCGTCCATGTGTTTCCGGTTCCACCGCTCCAGGCCGTGGGCGCTATGCAGCCCCCGGCCATTGTCGAAGAACGTCTCCGACTCCTGGCGACCCCAGGTCGATTCGCGCCGGGCGTCGTCCGGCGTGTAGGCCCGGAGGAAGATCCGGTCCCCGACCATGAGGGCATCCTTCGGCGGGTCGCCCGCCGGGTGCCGGAAGATGGCCGATGGCGCCCCCTCGAAGCGGCGGCGGGGGTCGTCCGGCGCGCACCCCACGGTGATCCCCGCCTCGGGCCGGCCGAGTTTGGCTTCCCAACCTCGGTTCAGGCCTTCGAAGGTGAGCCAGTCCTCGCGGCGACCGTTCAGCCAGTATGCTTCGCGAAGGCACGTCGCCTGGTGCATCCCGATCGCCCCGGCAGCCTCGATCAGGGCCCGGTCGTTTCCGGCGACATTGACCCAGACCACCATCAGGTCCCGCTCGTCGAGCAACCAGGGCACGATCAGCCCCAGCATCTCGGCCCGGTAGGCACCGGCCGCATCTCCATACGCCGGGTCAGCGTAGACCGACGCATCGCCGTTCAACCAGTTCCACGTCGAATAGGTCGCGACGCCGACCGGCTGGTCATCGACCCGGCGACAGGCGAGCAACCGCACCGTTTTCCCGGGACCGGGCTTCTCGATCTCCTTCTTGATCAGTTCCTCGGCCTTGTCGGTGTTGATCGGGTATGGCGAGTCGCGCCAGACGGTCGGGTGCTGGCCATCGCCCGGTTCGAGCGCGCGGAGGTACAGCGTTTCTCCGACCAGGAACTGCTGATTCGCCTCGGCGAAGGGGGCCGGCCGAAATGGCTTTGAGTCGCCGTCTGACGTCGCGGCGGGCGAGGTCGTCTGGGGTTTGATGGTGGTGGTGACTGACATGATGAGCGAATCCTTCGGAGCGTCCGCCCGGCCGGTCAAGGCATGGCGGGGCAAGTCCTGGCTCGACCTCCTGCACCCCGCGCGGGGTAAGCGGTCGAGTCGGGACGGGCGACACGTCGAGCAACACGATGTGGGAGTGCGGGGAGGGCCACGGGCCCGTCCCGTCTAGCAGAAGATCACCATCATCCGTGCTCCTTCCCCGCCGGTCGATCCGGCGGACCATCCACGCCTCGGGCCAAGGGACCACCCGGGGGGATGCGACGTGCGCGCCTCCGAAAGAGAGACGACCAGCCTAGCATAGCAGACGACTAATCGCGGTGCGCGAGGGTCGCTATAACTCGTTCCTCACCGCTTAAATGACAGACGCCTTGACAACCATGTCGCCACTGCTACAATCTGGTGATAGGGGCGCCTAGCCCAAAGGTCATCCCACACATGGGCTGTCTCGGTGTCCCCCCGGACGGTCAAACCCGAGAGGTGTCACGAGCACACCGGATATTCGACGGAGCCAGTAGGTCACCCCCAAGAAGGGCGACACGCCGGGGTCGCCGTAGAGACCTTGTCGGCATCGATGCCGACCGCAGCCGTCATCGTGGCATTCCCGTTTCGATCAGACGGGACATGTGCCAGACAGAGCTGAACCTCGAGACGACCGTGCATGGGATGCCTAGCTTTCGGCGATGATGCCGGTGGCGTGCACAGGGGAGTTGACGAGTGGGACGTTCGCGCCGAACCGTCGCCCACGCACTCCGTCATGTGACTCCGTGGGGACACGCCGTATCGCGCCCATCTCGTGCCAGTACTTCCCTGTGTCCTCATGCGGCGAATGCCGTTTGCCTCATTGAGTGTTGTCGTATCACCTCCACACCGCAACCAGTGACACCATGGCCGGTCCACGCGGACCGGCCATGGTCGTTGAGCGAGGGTTCATGGTGTCGGCGTCCGGGACCCGGTCGGCAGGTGGCCAGTGTCGTGGCCCACGGGACGGGAGCGAGTGGGGGGCTGTGGCGCGTGCCGGGTCACGCGCACGCCGGACGATGTCGAGACTTCGCGAGGACGCGAGTACACGCGGGGAGCGCGGGACATGGATGATCAACGGTTCGACGAACTGACGCGAGCGTTAGCGGGGGCTAGATCACGCCGTCAGGTCATCAAGAACCTGGCGGGAGGGCTGGCGGGCGCGTTCGCCGGCGCCCTCGGCCTGGGGGCCAACGCGACGGCCCAGACGGGCCCCGGCGGCTCCGACTGCGGCAACAACGGCCAGAGCTGCACCGCCCAACAGTGCTGCGGTGGCTTCACCTGCCTCGTCGACGGTACGTCAGGCACGGAGAAGTTCTGCTGTCCGGACGGCAACGTCTGTGGCCAGTGCTGCCTCCCGGCGGGCGGCGTCTGTCTCGGTGGACGCGAATGCACCTGCCCGGAACTGATCCCCGACCGCTGTCCGCCGACCGCAGACAACCCGTTCGGGGAGTGCGTCGATCTCCAGAACGACCTGCTCAACTGTGGTTCGTGCGGCAACGCCTGTAAGGGGCCAGGTACCGAC
>JACCVE010000034.1 GCA_013698285.1 Chloroflexia bacterium
GTCGAGTATCGCCGCCAACCGGCGCAGCCGCGATGACACGGACCGTGCGGATCGTGAACTGTTGACCCGGATGCTCGAGACCGAGCGGATGATGAAGTCCGGCGGCCTGCGTCGACCGGAAGACGTCATCTATCACCTCGTCACGGGTCAGGCGATCCCCGGCCGTGACGAGGGCGGCACGTGAGTGCCGCCCTCGTCGATCGGAAACTCGTCGCCGGCGATCTCGGTCGCCGGACGGTTCGATCAGGAGCCGGAGGCGGTCCGCAAGGCGTTGAACTTCGCCATCAGGCGGGACTTGCGGCGGGCCGCGTTGTTGCGGTGGATGACACCCTTGGTCCGGACCCGGTCGAGGGTGCTGACCGCCTGGCGGGTCGCCGCCTCGGCCGCGTCCACGTCCCCACCCCGGATCGCGATCTCCGCCTTCTTCACGAAGGTGCGGGCCATCGACCGGTAGGGGCGGTTCTCCACCCTGCGCCGTTCCGAGACCCGGATTCGCTTCTGTGCCGACTTGCTATGTGCCAACCTGTACCGTCCTTCTCACTCATGTCGAGGTAATCGTGGTTCGCATCCATCGGGCACACGACGCCGCCACGTGCCCCACACGCGTGTATCATGGTAGCAAATATTCCCCATCCGCTCAATGCGACCGTCGGCCGCTGATCAACGACTGAGCCCTTTCGCGCTCGTCCCTTCCCCATCGTGAGGCCTTTCCGCCTCCCCACTTGGCGGTATCTCGCGTGACCCAGCCGGTTTCAACCAGCCAACGTTCGATGCGCCCAGACGAACCCACCCTCGTCTCCACGCCGATCGCCAGCCTGACGACCGACGTCACCGCGACGGCCGTCGAGACGGTGCCCTCGTCGGCCGGTCCCGCGCTGCTCCGCAGTGCCGGGATCGTCGCCGCCGCCTTCGTCGCGAGCCGCCTGCTCGGCCTGGTCCGCGAGGTGATCGTCGCCAGCCGGTTCGGGACCGAGGGGGACGCCAGCGCCTACGTGGCGGCGTTCCGCATCCCGGACCTGCTGTTCCTGATCATCATGGCCGGTTCGTTCGGCTCCGCCTTCGTCCCTGTCTTCGCCGGTTTCTTGGGTCGGGGTGACGAAGAACGGGCATGGCGTCTCGCCTCTGCGGTCCTGACCTGGTCGGTGCTCAGCGTCGCGGTGATGGCCGTCTTGGCCTTCGTCTTCGCCGGGCCTTTGACCACGTTGATGGTCGGCGGACTCGACCCCGAGTATCAACAGAAGACCGTCAACCTGATGCGGTTGCTCCTCCTCTCCCCCATCTTCCTCGGCCTGGGCATCGCCGCCAAGGGCATCCTGGAGGCCCAGGATCTCTACCTCTTCCCCGCGCTGTCGCCCCTGGTCTACAACCTCGGGATCATCCTCGGTGGTCTCTTGCTCTCCGGCCGGTACGGCATCTACGCCTTCGGCATCGGTGTCGTCGCCGGCGCGATCGGGCACCTGGCGATCCAGATCCCGGCCGTGCTCCGTTCTGGCCTCCGCTTCCGACCCACCCTCGACCCGTCGGTCGAGGGGCTGGGCACCGTCTGGTCACTGTTGCTGCCCCGAGTGCTGGGCCAGGCGGCGTTCCAGATCAACTTCATCGTCGTCACCCGCTTCGCCGGTTCGATCGACGACGGGTCGATCGCCGGTTTGAACTACGCCTGGCAACTGCTCATGCTGCCCCACGGCGTCCTGGCCCTCAGCATCTCGACCGTGATCTTCCCCTCCCTCTCCCGGATGTGGGACCAGGGGCGCACCGACGAGGTCCGGACGCTGTTCATCGGCGCGATCCGGCCGCTGCTCTACCTCTCGATCCCGGCCAGTGTCGGCCTGTTCGCCTTCCGGGAATCGATCGTTCGAGTCCTGCTGGAGTTCGGGGACTTCGACCGGGACTCGACCGCCCTGGTCGCCGGACCCCTCGCCTACTTCGCCATCGGCCTGGTGGGCTACGCGCTGGTGGAGGCCCTGACGCGGGTCTTCTACGCGATGCGGGACACCGTCACCCCGGTCATCGCCGGAGTCTCGACGATCGTCGTCAATGTCGCCCTCTGCGCCCTCTTCGTCGGCCCCCTCGGCGTGTCGGGTCTGGCGCTGAGTCTCAGCCTGACCACCGCCATCGAGGGCGTGATCCTGATTCTCGTCCTGCTCGCCCGGCTCGGGCTCCGCCAGGCCGGTCTCGGGTACTGGTTGTTCCAGGTCGCCCTCGCGTCGTCGGTGATGGTCGGGTTCGTCGCCGCGCTGGCGGGACCGGTGGGGGACGCCATCGGCGGCGGGACGCTCTCGGTCATCGGGCGAACCGTGGTGCTCGGGATGGCGGTGACCCTGGCCGCCCTCGCCTATGGGTTCGCCTCG
Source organism: Chloroflexia bacterium (assembly GCA_013698285.1). GTDB lineage: Bacteria > Chloroflexota > Chloroflexia > Thermomicrobiales > UBA6265 > JACCVE01. The sequence continues at coordinate 2,352 of JACCVE010000034.1, forward strand.
GTCGCCCTCGGCATCCCCGAACTCGGCCGCGTCGGCCGGCCCCTGCTGCGACGGGTGCAGGCGCTGGCGGGCCGGTATGCCTGACGCGTGCGAAAGGCCGGCTCGACTATACTTCTTGACTGATACCGTTCCCGATTCGCCGCGAGCTGCCCCCGAATGACCCAAGACGACCACCGGCAACGCATCCGAAACTTCAGCATCATCGCCCATATCGACCACGGTAAGTCCACTCTGGCGGACCGCCTGCTGGAGACCACCCACACCGTGGCGGGCCGCCAAATGGTCGCCCAGATGCTCGACAACATGGACCTGGAGCGCGAGAAGGGCATCACCATCAAGGCCCGCGCGGTCCGAATGCCCTACGTCGCCAACGACGGGCTGACCTACGAGCTGAACCTGATCGACACCCCTGGTCACGTCGACTTCTCCTACGAGGTCAGCCGCAGCCTGGCCGCCTGCGAGGGCGCCCTGCTGGTCGTGGACGCCGCCCAGGGGATCGAGGCCCAGACGATGGCCAATGTCTACCTGGCCCTCGAACACGACCTGGCGATCGTGGCCGTGATCAATAAGATCGACCTGCCCAACGCCGATCCGGACCGGGTTGCCGGAGAGGTCGGCAAGTTCATCGGCCTGCTCGACGACGAGATGATCTACACCTCGGCCAAGGAGGGGCGCGGCATCGACGCCCTCCTGGAGGCGATCGTCGCCAAGATCCCACCACCGACCGGGCGGCTGGAAGCTCCCACCCGGGCGCTGATCTTCGATTCCCACTACGACGCCTACAAGGGCGTGATCGCGTACGTCAAGGTGGTCGACGGCCAGATTCGCTCGGACGACAAGATTCGTCTCATGGGCACCGGAAAGGAGACCGACCTGGTCGAGGTCGGCTTCTTCGGACCTCACATGCAGACGACCGGCGCCCTGCTGGCCGGCGAGGTCGGCTACTTGGCGACGGGCCTGAAGGTGGTCAAGGACTGTCAGGTCGGCGACACCGTGACGCTCGCCGCGCGACCGACCCAGACCCCGCTGCCCGGCTACCGGCCCGCCAAGCCGATGGTCTTCGCCGGGCTCTACCCCGTCGACACCAGCGAGTTTCCGCTGCTGCGGGACGCCCTCGACCGCCTCAACCTGAACGACGCTTCCCTGACCTATGAGCCGGAATCCTCGCTCGCCCTGGGGTTCGGCTTCCGTTGCGGCTTCCTCGGCCTGCTCCACATGGAGATCATCCAGGAGCGACTGGAGCGGGAGTACGGCATGGACCTCCTCGCTACCGCCCCCAGCGTGGAGTACGAGGTGAAGGTCCACGGCAACAAGACGATCCGGGTCGATAACCCGTCCGAGTTGCCCTCTCCCGGCGAGTACGAGGAGATCCGCGAACCGCTGATGAAGATCAACATCATCGTGCCGTCCCGCTTCATCGGCACCGTGATGGACCTCGTCACTAACAAGCGCGGCGTCTACGAGGAGCTGCTCTACCTCGACGAGGACCGCGCCCAGGTCAAGTTCGTAATGCCCCTCAGCGAGTTGATCGTCGAGTTCTACGACCAGCTCAAGAGCCGGACCCAGGGCTATGCCTCGCTCGACTACACCTTCCACGCCATGCAGGTCGCCGACCTCGTCAAACTCGATGTGCTCGTCAACGGCCAGCCGGTCGATGCCCTCTCGATCATCACCCACCGCGACGACGCCTACTCAAAGGGGCGCCAACTCGTCGAGAAGCTCCGGGCTCTCATCCCCCGCCAGATGTTCGACGTGCCGATTCAAGCCTCGATCGGCAGTCGCGTCATCGCCCGGGAGACGATCCGGGCGATGCGCAAGAACGTCATCGCCAAGTGCTACGGCGGCGACATCTCCCGAAAGCGGAAGTTGCTCGAGAAGCAGCGGGAGGGCAAGGCGCGGATGAAGATCGTCGGCAACGTCGAGATCCCGCAGGAGGCCTTCATGGCCGTCCTCAGCCTCGGCAGCGACAAGCAAGTGGCCGGGAAAGACGACAGGTGACCGCCGGGACGATGATCACCGGCGGCACGATCACCGTGGTGGGCCTGGGCCCGGGCAACCCCGACGACCGCACCGTCGGCGTCCAGCGGGCATTGGACCGGGCATGGCGCATCGTCCTCCGGACCGCCGTCCACCCCGGCATCGCCGACCTCGTCGCCGACCCCCGCGTCACCACCTGCGATGACCTCTACGAGGCCGGGGCGTCCTTCGATGATGTCTACGCGCGGATCGCCGACCGGGTGATCGACCTCGCACGTGCGGGAGATGTGGTCTTCGCGGTGCCCGGTCACCCCTCGTATGGCGAACGGAGTGTCCGCCTCACCGTCGAACGCGCCGTCCACTCTGGCGTACCGGTGACGCTCTCGAACGCCGTCAGTGCCCCCGATGCCCTGGCGCTGGCGACGGGCGGCGATCCGCTGGCAGAGGGACTCCAGTTTCTCGATGGGGTGGATCTGGCGGCGCTGTTGGATGCCGGTCCGTTCGGCACCGGCCGGGTCACGATCGACCCGTTCCGGCCCAGTCTGGTCTCACAGGTCTACAGCGCCCCGGTCGCAGCGGCCGTCAAGCTGACCCTGATGGCCTGGTTCCCGGACGACCACCCCCTTACTGTGGTCCGGGCAGCGGGCGTGCCCGGCGAAGAATGGGTCGCGACGGTCCCCCTGCACGCCCTCGACCGGACGAAGGTCGATCACCTGACCTCAGTCCGCGTCCCCCCGATCGACTTCCCGCACGCCGGTCCCCATTGGCCCATCCTGACCCGGATCGTGGCCCGCCTGCGTGACGAGGGCGGGTGTCCCTGGGACCGGAACCAGACGCGAGACTCACTCCGCTCTGCCCTCCTGGCCGAGGCCTACGAGGTCGTCGACGCGATCGACTCCACTGACCTCGACAACCTCCAAGAGGAGATGGGTGACCTGTTGCTCGTCATCTGCATGCAGGCCCAGATCGCGGACGAGGCCGGGGAGTTCGACATCGGCGACGTCTTGGACACCATCACCGCCAAGCTGATCCGTCGTCACCCCCACGTCTTCGGGGACCGGGTCGCCGACTCCGCCGAGAGCGCCCTGAGAACGTGGCAATCGGTCAAGCGGGAGGAGCGGCAGAGCAACGGACGACCACCGGACGAACGAAGCCCCCTCGACCGGCTACCCCGCTCGATGCCCGCCCTGGAGAAGGTCGCCCGGCTCGCCGGGGACATCGCCCCGCCTCACGGACACGCCGCCGGCGACGATCCCGGCGACGCCCTGCTGCGGGCTGCCCTGGCCTGCGTCGCGGCCGGGGAGGACCCCGAAGCGGCCCTGGGCCGTGCCCTCCGGCGTCGCGTCGGACCGACCGCGTCTTCCACCGTCCAGATGCCCCTCGCCACCAGGAGTAGCGTGACCCCGTGACCGACCAGCGCGACACGACCCGAGACATCGACCACGACATCGATCCCCGGACCCTCGATGTCCTGACCTGCGGCTCGCTCCGGGCGGAGGATTCCGGGCAGCACGTGACGCTGCGGGGCTGGGTCAACCGGCGCCGCGACCTCGGTGGCCTGATCTTCATCGACCTGCGCGACCGCTATGGTCTGACCCAGGTCGTCTTCAACCCTGAGACGGCCCCGGACGCCCACCAGATCGCCAGCGATGTCCGCAACGAGTTCGTCCTGGAGATCGCCGGCCGGGTCCGCGCCAGGCCCGAGGGCACCGTCAACGCGAAGCTCGCGACCGGCGAGGTGGAGGTCGAGGCTACGACGGCCGTCGTCCTCAACCCGTCCAAGACCCCGCCCTTCTACATCAATGAGGACGCCGACGTTGACGAGAGCCTGCGCCTCGCCCACCGCTATCTCGACCTGCGCCGCTTGCCGATGCAACGCAATGTCTTGCTGCGCCACCGGGTCGTCAAGCACATCCGCGACGTGCTCGACGGGCAGGGGTTCGTCGAGGTCGAGACGCCGCTCCTGATCAAGAGCACGCCCGAGGGCGCCCGCGACTTCCTCGTTCCGAGCAGTTCGTCCCCCGGCAGCTTCTACGCGTTGCCGCAATCGCCCCAGCAGCTCAAGCAACTCCTGATGATCGCCGGGCTGGACCGCTACTTCCAGATCGCCCGCTGTTTCCGGGACGAGGCCCAGAGGGCGGACCGCCAGCCCGAGTTCACCCAACTCGACCTGGAGATGACCTTCGTCGACCAGGAGACGATCATGGCCCTGATGGAGGGCTTGTATCTCGACCTGGTCGATCGCTTCTCCCCCTACTCCGTCCGCGAGCGACCGATCCCCCGCCTGACCTACGCCGACGCGATGGCCCGCTTCGGCACCGACCGGCCCGACCTGCGCTTCGGCCTCGAACTCCGGGACGCCGGACCTGCCCTGGCCGGGACGGCGTTCAACGCCTTCCGGGGTGTCCTCGACGGCGGAGGCCAGGTCAAGGCGATCGTCGCCCCCGGCTGCGCGGGGTACACCCGGCGCGAGATCGACGCTCTCACGGACCTCGCCAAGTCTGCCGGCGCCAAGGGGCTGGCCACGATCGCCGTCGATGCCGAGGGCGTCCGTTCCCCGATCGCCAAGTTCCTCTCCGGGGAGGAGACCACGGCCCTGACCACGGGTCTCGGTGCGGCCGTGGGCGACCTCGTCCTCCTCGTTGCCGACACCGCGCCGACGGTAGCCAAGGCCCTCTCCGCCCTGCGAACGACCCTCGGCGATCGACTCGGCCTGGCCGACCCGAACGAGATCGCCTTCTGCTGGGTCTATGAGTTCCCCCTCTTGGAGTGGGACGCGGACGGCAACCGGTGGGATGCCACCCACAACCCGTTCTCGGGCTTCTACGCCGAGGACGAGCAGCTCCTCGACACCGACCCGGGAGCGGTCCGGGCCAAGCAATATGACCTGGTCGGCAACGGGGCCGAACTCGGCGGGGGCAGCATCCGGATCCACCGCCGGGAGGTCCAGGAGCGCATATTCGGCCTGATGGGCCACTCGGCGGAGGCCAGGGCGGACCGCTTCGGTGCCCTGCTCGACGCCCTCGAATACGGCGCCCCGCCCCACGGCGGGATCGCGATGGGCATCGACCGTTTGGTGATGATGCTCACCGGGGAGGAGAACATCCGCCAGGTGATCGCCTTCCCAAAGTCCCAGCGTGGCTTCGACCTCCTCTTCGACGCCCCCGCCGCCGTCGAGACGGCCCAACTCGATGACCTCGGGCTGGCACTCAAGCCCAAGCAGGAGCCCAAGGGCGCCTGAACAGCCCTGCCGTCATTCCAGTGAGGCGATGAAGATCCACCTCGACACCGACTTCGGCGGCGACCCCGACGATGCCTGCGCCCTGGCGATGCTGCTCGGCTGGCCCGGGGTCGAGATCACCGGGATCTCCACCAGCCTGGACCGGGACGGGCTCCGCGCCGCTTATGTCGTCCACCTCCTATCCCTGGCCGGTAGGACCGACATCCCGGTCGCGGCGGGCGCCGCGGCGTCCCTGACGACGCTGGCGACGGCCGCCCCCGTCACCGGGGATGAGCGCCACTGGCCGCTCGCCATCGAGGGCCGTCCATCTCCGCCGGGTGCCGCGTTGGACCTGCTCGCGGCCAGCCTCTCCGCGGGCGCGGTCTTGGTCTTGATCGGCCCATACACGAACCTTGCCATGCTGGAAGTCGCCCGGCCGGACACCCTGGCGCGGTCAACCGTCGTGGTGATGGGCGGCTGGGTACATCCTCCGGCTCCGGGTCTCCCGGCATGGGGTCCGGAGTTAGACTTCAATGTCCAGTTCGATACCCGGGCGGCGGAGATCGTGTTCGCTTCGGCCGGGGACCTGACACTGGCGACCCTCCCCGCGGCGCTCGGCGCGACCCTGCGGAGCGCGGACCTCACTCGACTCCGCGCGTCCGGCCCGATCGGGGCGTCGCTGGCGAAACAGAGCGAAGCGCACGCCCTCGACGCCGGTATGGCTGGCCTCGGCCGGGCGCACCCCGGGTTGCCGGACGATCTGGTCAATGTCCATTGGGACCCCGTCGCGTGCGCGGTCGCCCTTGGCTGGCCGGGTGCGGTCGTCGACCGGATGTCCCTCTCGCCGGAGTCACGCGACGGCGTCCTGCGATTCGTCCCGGACGACCGGGGGCGCACCGTGCGTGTGCTGACGGGGGTGGACGGCGAGGCGTTCGGGGCGATGTGGATTGCCGCGGTCGAGGCGGCCCAGCGGTGAAGCGTGAGCGGCGGAGTCGCACCCGTCGATCAGCCGTCGATCGCCCCCCAGCCCCGGCGCCGCAGGGCCAACTCGGCCGCCCCCCGCTCGTCCCAGGAATGTTTGGTCGTTCCGGCGATGATGCTGCCCTCGTGGCCCTTTCCCGCCAGGAGCACGGTATCACCGGGCTGGGCCAGACCAATGGCGTGGTCCACGGCCACCATCCTGTCGGTGATGGAGAACAATGACGTTCCGGCCCGGGCGCCCGCCTCCGCCGCCCCCGCCGCGATCTGGCGGATGATCTCGTCCGGGTCCTCATGCCGGGGGTCTTCGGTCGTTACCACGGAGACATCGGCCAATCGGGCCGACACGGCGCCCTGGACGGGGCGCTTGCTGACGTCCCGTTCACCGGCGCTGCCGAAGACCACGATCAGGCGGCCCCCGGGATTCAATCCCCGCAGCAGCGTCAAAATCTTCGAGAGGCTCTCGGGGGTGTGCGCGTAGTCGACGATCACATCGAAGGGCTGTCCGAGGTCCACCCTAGCCAGGCGACCCGGGACCGGCTCGACCCGGGCCAGCGCCCCGGCGACCGCCTCCAGGGAATGACCCAGCGCGACGCACGTCCCGACCGCGGCGAGGGCATTGTCGATGTTGAAGCCGCCGACGAGGGGAAGCTGCCCTGGGACACTTTCGCCGTCGAGTGCCAGGGTGAAGCTCGAACCGGACGCGCTCATTACCACGTTGATGGCCCGCAGGTCCGCGGTCGAGTCAGCTCGGGCATAGGTAAGCGTCCTCGCACCGGCGGAGAACGGGAGCATCGCCCGGGCTCCCCCGTCGTCCAGGTTGATGACTGCCATTCCCCCGGCGGCCCGGACGGACGTGAACAAGCGCCCCTTCGCGGCGCGGTAATCCTCGACCGTGCCGTGATAGTCGAGGTGTTCGCTCGTGACATTGGTCACCGCGCCCACGCGAAACCGGACATCGTCAAGCCGGTGCAAGGCTAACCCGTGCGAGGTGGCTTCGATGGTTGCCACGCGGACCCCAGCGGCGACCATTCGCCACAGGTACCGCTGGACGTCCACGGATTCTGGCGTGGTCTGGCGGGAGGCGTGGAGGTCCAGGTGGTCGCCGATGCGGACCGCGACGGTGCCGATCAGGCCGGTCCGGACGCCGAGATCGCGGAGCAGGCCGTCGACCAGGTGGGCGGTCGTCGTCTTGCCGTCCGTGCCGGTGATCCCGACCACGGCGAGAGCGTGCGACGGGTCGTCGAAGAACGCCGCCGCGACGGGCGACAGGGCCGCGCGGGCGTCCGGCACGACGATACGGGAGACGGGCAGGTCGCAATCACGGTCGAGCAGGACGGCGGCCGCACCCCGGGCGAGCGCCGCGTCGATGTAGTCGTGACCATCCGCGTCGCCGCCCCGGAGCGCGACGAAGAGGTGGCCCGGGCGCACCTCGCGCGAGTCGAAGGTGATCTCATCGATCACCGTCTCCCGATCACCGTCGAGACGGTGCTCGCCTATACGGGCAACGAGTTCGCCGAGCGGCCTCGGTGACGGTGCCAGCGTATCTTGAGACGAGGGTGTCACGCACCGCCCACCTTGCCGAACCGGCGCGCCACGGCGTAGATGACGGGGTGATAGCGGCGCTCCATCGGCAACGGATACCGCACCACCTCGCCGCCGAAGCGGGTCTTGAAGGTATAGAGGCCGCGCCAGTCGTCTCCTTCCGACCGCGTCACCGCGTTGGCGACGCCCCTGGCGATCTCGGGGTCGTCCTCCGGGATGCCCCACAGGTCGTACGATGTCGCGCCTCGCTCCCGGGCCCAGCGCATGGCCTCGAACTGGAGCAGGAAGGCCGCCCCGTCCGCTCGGTGCTGGGTCGAGGAGCCGCCGTACATGTAGACGCCCCGATCCCCGAAGCGGGCCGCCATCGCGCCGGCGGCGACCTCACCCCCGGCTCGGGCGAACACCAACACCGCGTCGTCCCCGGACTCGCGCATGAACTGGTCGTAGTAGGCTCGCTCGTGAATACCGAACCCATTGCGGCCGGCCGTGTCCCGCATCAATTCGGAGAACGTCGCCAGTGCGTCGTCCGTCGGCTCCGCCCTTTCCACCGTGACACCCCGCTTCGTGGCGAGGCGGATGTTATAGCGGTGTTTCTGGTGCATCCCCGCCAGCAATGGGTCGTCATCCAGCAGGGGTACGATGACCGTGCGGCCCGGTTGGAACCGCGCCGGGCCACGGACGAACCCCGCGTCGCGATAGGTGCCACCCAGGCCGAGCGGGCCGTCCGGTTCGAGGATCAGGACAACGGCCCTCCTCTCTCGGCATCGGTGATCGAGGGCGGCGATCAGGAAGGGGAAGATGATCCCGGCGTCGCCACGGATAGCCGGTCCCCGGGGCACGTAGGCCACCGACACCGGTCCACGACGGCGGAATAGCACCTGGGCGAACGCCTCGGCGCCACCGTGGATGACGTGGACACGCTCGACCGCCCACCCGAAGGCGGTCTTCAACTCACCCCAGCGCCACGATTGCAACAGGTGCCCTCCGGAACGTGCCAGTCCCGCATCCCATAGTGCCGCGGATTGAGTCGGGTCTCCGGTCGACGGGACAGACGCTGGGTCGTCGCTCGTGAAGGGGGCTTCGCGCACGGTCACGCCGGGCCGATCTCCAAGGGGTCGACGGTGAGCATCGCCTCTTCGAGCGCCGTTGACAGCGCGTCCCGTTCTTCGTCCGACTCGGCGCGGCTGAGGGCGAGGCCAAGGGCATGGGAGACGTTCGGGCCGCCGATCCGGCCGAGGGCCGTGACGGCGGCCGCCCGGACCTCGGTGTCCTCGTCCTCCAGCAACGAGATCACCTCGGGGATCGCCCGCTCGTCGCCCAGTTCCCCGGCGGCAAGTGCGGCCTCGTACCGGTATTCGGCATCGTCACTGGCGATCTCGACCAACACCGTCGGCAGGTACCGAGTGCTCAAGGTCCGGCCCATGGACCGGATCGCCCCGGCGACGAGGGCGCTGTCGCCCTCGTTGTAGAACTCGTCGATCAAGTCGTCGATCTCCTCATCGGAGCCGAACCCACTCATCGCTTCGAGGGCACGCCTCCGGACCAGCGGTGGCCCGGTGACATCGACCACGATGGCGGCCAGAGTCTCCCGGATCGCGGTCGGGTCCAGCGCGATGTCCGGGTCGATCACCAGGCGATCGATGAAGCGGCCTAGCAAGGCAGCGGCTTCCGCCCGGACATCCTGGCTGTCGTCGTCCCGGACCATCTTCAGTAGCGGATCGACTAGGTCGAGGCCCGTGTCTTCCCAGAGGGAGCCCAGGGCCATCTGGCGAACCGTCGCCGAGGGATCGGTGAGCGAGAGCCGGAGGACCCGACCGAACGATAACTCGACCCGGTCCTCGGCCAACTGGTGGATCCACGTCACGACGGCCTCGCGCTTGTCGCTGGCCATCGCGGCCCAGACCGGGGCGAACGCGTTCCGCTCCGCCCGGTCGAGGTCGGACAGGGCCGCCACGGCAGTCGCGGTCACCTCACCGGCGGCAAGGTCGAGGAGAGCCTGCCGGAAGACCTCCGGCCGGTCATCCAGTGGGGCGACTGGGAACGTAGGTGTAGACATCGTCTCCTTCGGGATCCTTGGCAAACGCGCCGCTCTCGTCACCTTCCAGCGTCTGCCGAAGGAGTCGCTCCGACATCGGGCGCTCGACGTTGACGGCGGTGAACAGGCGACCGAACGAGACCGAGTAGCCGAGCCCGTCCTGCTGGCCACCGATCCGCTCGAAGGTCGCGGCGATGACGCTTTCTGGTCGGCGGCGAGCCTTGTCATCGAGCGGCTTCTCGGACGCCAAACGCGGGAACCGCTCCTCGGAGAGGAGGTAGTCGTCCTCGACCCCGCAGTGGAACGCGGTCGGCCGGAACACGTACCGGGCGGTGCGCCGCTCGTCCAGTTCCAGCAATCGCTCGTTCTGATTCGCCTGGGAGATGTACTCGATCCGGAAATGGCCATCGTTCTCGGTGGCGGTGATCGAGAGGATCGCTCCCGGTACCACATTTTCGGCGTAGAAGTCGTCCAAACCCAGGATGAACCCGCCCCGGTTCGGACTCGGGTACCGCAATTCGACCAGGTAGGTGGTGAACGACTGCGGTGTCTCGAAGGTCAGCACCGCCGATCGCTGGTCCGGCATCAACGGCGCGGGTAGGATCGACTGGAGGTTGGCATCCATTGGCAGTAGGCCATGGATGTACTCATAGAACGTCACGACGTGGTCGACGGACTGTTGGGTCCGGAAGCCCGGCGCGGCGGGGGCCTCGTCCAGCAGGAACCGGTAATCGGTGCCGATCTCGTTGGGCTTGCGCCGGGTAGTACCGATCTGGGCCAGGTTGCTGATGCTCCAGAATCGCTGGTCCCCGGTACCGACGAAATCGTAGTCACGGTGCTCGCGAGACAGCCGGAAGTTGAGCGCGAACCGCATCGCCTCAAAGTCGGGTGTCTGGGGCCGGATGCCAAGGATGTCCTGCACCAGCGCCGTGTCCGTCAGAGGCTGCTCCTGCTCCTCGATGTAGTCCTTGATCCGGCGCAGGTCACCACGGCTGAAGCGAGGCACACGGTCCTCGGACCAAACCTGGCCGCCGAAGTGGGCCACCCGATTGTCACCCCGCAACTGCTCGGTGATCGCCGCCGCCAGGTCGGCGACATCGGCGTTGGCCAGGTCGGCCCGAGCCGCCATCGCGGCAGGGGCGGGACGTACGGGGGTCGGGGGCGCGACTGCCACGACCGGAACGACGACTTCAACCGGAGGTGCCGGGGCCACCGGTACCACGACGGAGTCGGCCGCCGTCTCGGAGAGGGCAGCCTCATCAGCCGTGTCCGGACCCCCGATCACGTCGTCGATGGCCGCCGTAGCGGCCTCGGGTGCCTCGACGGTCGTGTCGGGTCCCGACGCAATATCCTCCGGGGCTTCGACCGTCACCGTGCCGGCGGCGACCGGTGTCTCTGGCAGTTCGCCAGCGGCGGGGACCGTCGCGATCACGGCCTCGTCGGTGTCGTCCACGCCGGCCGTGCCCGCGACATCGCGGTCGCTCTCTTCACCGACCATGCCGGCCACGGCCAGGTCGTCGGTCGACGCGGCGAGCGCGGCGGCGTCTCGCTCCGCCTGGCTGACGATGCGCTCGTCCTCCCGGCGCACGATCTCGGCCCGGCCGAATTCTTGACGGGGGGCGGCGAACTCTTCCGACAACCCCGCCAGGCCCTCCCAGACCCGGTCGACGCGGGTCCGCTCGCGGCGGACCAGCGGCGTCGCCGGCTTCGGCAGCGGCGTCATGAAACGCTGGGCAAAACTGTGACTCCTGTCCGGCACGATCTCCAGGACCGGCACCCGGCCATCGCGGGTCGTCATGAGGACCGCGTCGTCGCCCGTCCCGTCGATCACGAAGACAGCCTTGTTCGCCGCGATGGCCGCCGTCGCCTCAGCGACCGTGGCCGATTCGCCGTGCTTCCCGAGACCTTCGACGACGGAGGTCATGCGGACTCTGATCGTCGCGTCCGAGGACAAGAACTGCCCTTGCCACCGGAGCAGCTCGAAGACCTTGGCGGCCAGCGCCTGCTGCTTCTTGGTGCCGGAGAACGTCACGTTCGCGGCATCGGCGGAAACCACCATCGGCGTCCAAACTCCTCGTGTAACGGCTCGACGCGTGGTCTCACGCGTCGTGGGCAACCTGGCCGCGTCGGCCAAGCACCATGTCCCGCCGGTACCACCCGGGATCTCCGGACGGACCGAACAGGCACGTGCCGGACTCAGGCGCCGGCGCGGGCGGCGGCGGCTTTAATCGCCTCGGCCAATTGGGGGATCGTCATCGGTTGGGAAGAACTGCGCAGGATCGACAGCAAGTACTGGACATCCTCTGGCCTCAGATCGACGGTCGCCATGATCATCCTCTCTCGTGCAACGTCATCGCCATCCCGCCGCCGCGATCGCGAACGGTACTCCCTCGATTCAGAGTTGCCCGTCGTCGGCCCGTGGCGCGGCAGGATCGTCCATGGCTGACAGTAACGCGCGACGGGGGCGTGGGGGTCGCGTGCCGCCGATCCGCCGGCGCATGTGCCCGGTTCACGAGATTCAACGGCGTCCACCTCGGGCGCCCCACCATATCGACTTCGCGACCGAGGGCCGGGGGCGCTCACCGCAACGAGGAAGTGTACCGTCCCGCGCTTCCGCGTGCCATGTCGCCCGGACGCCCGTGAGGGACGAATCCGAGTGATTCCGCGTGTGTTCCTTGCCTCGGGGAGCCGACCTAGGGGGTGCTCCGCTGCCTTGTCCAGCCCTGGGGGCTGTGCTATCGTTCCGGCGCGGCCCGTTCCGCCATAGCTCAACGGTAGAGCGTCCGACTGTTAATCGGTAGGTTCTAGGTTCGAATCCTAGTGGCGGAGCCCGAACGATCGCGAGACCCCTGGCACCGCCAGGGGTCTCCGCTTGCCCGGGGAACCAGAGCCGCGGGCGACGGTGGAGATGAACGCGCGGCAGCGACGGTCGGGCCGATGATCGTCAGGATGCACGAGGAGAGAACGAACCATGGCTGAGCATTTCCAGCAGTACATCGGTAGCGAGTGGGTCGATGGCGTGGGCGGCGAGACGTTCGAA
>JACCVE010000051.1 GCA_013698285.1 Chloroflexia bacterium
GGGTCCCAACGAGGGTGGCACCGCGGGCATGCGCATCAGCATCCCGTCCCTGATTTAGGGACGGGATGTCGTGTTTTTCGGGCGCTCGACCGCGAGAGGTTCACCGATGACCAGCACCGCGACCACCACCGACACCGACTCCGCCACGGCGATGACCGAGAGTATCGCCCGGCCGGGCACCCCATCAGGCATCGCGTCGTCCGTCGCCGGCCGATCCGCCGGCACCCACCGGCCCACCCTGGCCGAGGTCGCTGCCGCCACCCGCAACCGCCCGCCCGGTGGCCCCAATCTCGTCCCCATCTGGCGCGAGGTCGTCGGCGACCTCGAGACCCCGGTCTCCGCCTTCCTCAAGGTCGTCGGCGACCGGCCCGGCTTCATCCTCGAGAGCGTCGAAGGCGGCGCTCGGATGGGCCGCTACTCCTTCATCGGCACCGCCCCCTTCGCCACCGTGGTCTTCGACCGGGGCCAGATGACCTCCGAGCGCGACGGCGCGCCGGAGACCGTCCCCGCCCCGGACCCCCTCGTCGCCCTCGGCGACCTCCTCGCCGCCTACCGCAGCGAACACGTCGCCGGCGTCCCCCGCTTCCTCGGCGGCGCCGTCGGCTACCTCGCCTACGAAGCCGTCCGCGCCTTCGAGCCCCGCGTCGGGGAGGCCACCGGGCCCGGCCTGGCGATGCCCGACGGCCACTTCATGCTCTTCGACAGCCTGCTCGTCTTCGACCACCTCGAACGCTCGATCCGCGCCGTCAGCCACGTCCACCTCGACGGCGAGGGGTCCCCACCGCTCGAAGCCGCCTACGCCGCCGCCGCCCGCCGTGTCGATGACCTGGTCGCGAGCCTGGAGGGCCCGACCCCCCGCCTGGCCTCCGGCCGCCCGCCGCTGGATCGTCCCGTCTCCGCCCGGGGCACGTCGAACACCACCCCGGAGCGGTACCGCGAGATCGTCGAGCGGGCCAAGGCCTACATCGGCGCCGGCGACATCTTCCAGGTCGTCCTCTCCCAGCGCGTCGACGTCCCGACCAATGCCCACCCATTCACCATCTATCGCGCCGTTCGGCGCGTCAACCCGTCCCCCTATATGTTCTACCTGAACCTCGGCCCCTACCAGATCGTCGGTGCCTCGCCGGAGCAACTGGTCCGCCTCGAAGGCCGCACGATGACCAACCACCCCATCGCCGGCACCCGCCCCCGGGGCGCCACCCCGGAGGAGGACATCGCCCTGGCCGCCGAGCTGCTGGCGGACGAGAAGGAGCGGGCCGAGCACATCATGCTGGTCGATCTGGGTCGCAACGACGTCGGCCGGGTCGCCGCCCCCGGCTCCGTCCACGTCCCCCGCCTGATGGAGGTGGAGAACTTCTCCCACGTCATGCACCTGGTCACCGTCGTCGAGGGCACCCTGGCCGACGAGTATTCCGCCCTAGATGCCCTCCGCTCCTGCTTCCCGGCCGGCACCGTCTCCGGCGCCCCCAAGGTCCGGGCGATGGAGATCATCGCCGAGCTGGAGACCGATCGTCGCGGCGCCTACGCCGGCGCCGTCGGCTACGTCGATTTCGCCGGCGGCATGGACACCGCCATCGCCCTCCGCACCCTGGTCTACCGCGACGGCGTCGCCTCCCTCCAGGCGGGCGGCGGCATCGTCGCCGACAGCACCCCGGACGGCGAGTTCGCCGAGAGTTTCCACAAGATGCGGGCCCTGGTCCGGGCCCTCGAACTGGCCGAAGAGATGACCCGCGCCGGCGAGCCCGGCGCCGGGGAGGACGGCACCCGATGATACTGCCAACCGCCCACGACGCGCCGACCGGTGACGCTGGCCGATCTCCCGGTGGCCAGGCCGGCGAGATCACAGGCGCCGGAGAGGAGATCCTACGAAACCCGGATGAACCGGTGATGATCGGTCGCCGCCGGGTAGGGGAGACCTCGTGTCCTCTTGGGCCACGGCCGCGCGTCATCCAGGTGAACCCCGGCGCTCCGATGTCCGGGTCATCAACCGGACTCTGTATCATCCGAAGACCGCGACCCTCGTTATCGCCGCACCGTTCACCGTCAGCCCCGACCGAGCCCCGCGTCATCCCGTCGCCGGAGCCCCCGTCGCCCGCCAGGAGGCCGCCCGATGATCCTGCTGCTCGATAACTACGA
>JACCVE010000108.1 GCA_013698285.1 Chloroflexia bacterium
GGTGGGCACCGCGCCGGGAGGGTTCCATGAAGGGGCCTTCGAGGTGGATGCCGACCGCCTCGGCCCCCGGCGGCGGGTCGGCGACGACCGCGGCGGCGGCCCGGAGGTGCGCTACCGGCAACCCATCCTCGACCCCGACGACCGCGACCAAGAACGAGGTGACTCCGGTGCGCGGCGCCCAGCGGGCGAAGGCGGCGATCTCGGCGGGGTCGACGGTGTGGAGGGCGAATCCGCCGCCGCCGTGGACGTGGACATCGACGAATCCCGGCACGAGCGGGGCATCGCCCAGGTCGATGGTCACGTCGTCGGGCCCGGCCGTGGGGGCAACCAGGGAGACGAGGCGGAGGATGTTGCCATCGACCCGGACGGCGCCGGGGCGTTCGCCATCGGCATCGATCAGGCGAGAGCTGCGCAACGTCACGCTCACGGGAGAGGCCATCCAATCGGGTCGGAGTCGAGGCGCGAGAGCAAGGGTGGTCCTGGCCAGTCAGGTCGCGCCGCATGATAGCAAAGCGGGGTCGTGGCACTCGTCCTGGGGAGGTGCCGTTCGAGCCGTGCCCGGCACCACACGGCCGCACGATCACCAGGCATCTTGGACATGTTGGGCATCGTGCCCGTTGACAACGCAGAAATCTGATGACTATGCTCACGGCAACTGGCCCTCCGAGCGTGGCGCTCTGTCTCGTGAACGGGGACACCTGACCACCCGGTGGGCGGGTGAGGCGATCCGGTCGGAGATGGCCGGAGTGCCGTGGCGGGGACCGGTCGGGAACGGGCCGCACCGAGCGCGAGGAGACGTGTCGATGGTCGATCCCGAGGGTGTTCCGCCGACGTCACGAGGCCGGGGCCGGGCCACGGTCCTGTTGGCCTCGATCGTGGTGGCGGTCGTGATGGTCGCCTGCGGCCGGGCGTCGGAGTCAGAGATCAACCAGGCCCTCGGCGTCACGCCCACCCCCACCCAGAGCGCCGAGCAGGTCGCGGCGGCGACCGAGCGAGCGGCGGCAGGGGCGGCGACGCGGGAGGCCCAACTGGCGGCGGGGGGTTCGCCGGTGGCAGGCGAGCTGACCCTGCTCGGCGACGCCACCCGGGGTCGGACCCAGTTCGCCCTGTGGTGCATGCAGTGCCACGGGCCGAGTGCCCAGGCGCCGGACCTGACGGCGCCCGACGGAGCACTGGCGACGCTGGATGCGACGGGTCTCCTCGCCTTCGTCCGCGACGGGACGGGCCACCAACCCCGGCCAGGACCGATCCCCAGTTTCCGCGTCTCCGACCAGAATATCGCCGACATCTACGCGTATCTGGAAGCGGAGGCGGCCGCGCCGTAGTCGGAAGTCGGAATTCGGAAGCCGGGAATTTCCACCGGCACGGCGATGGGGATATCCCGTGACCGCCCCCGCTCGACCGGCCTTGCATCCCGGCCCACGATCTACCGACTTCCGACTTCGGCTTGGTTGGTCGGGAGCCCCGGGGTGGGCTAGGCTGCACGGTATGGGGACGACGACCACGACGCGGCACAACGCGAGGCCACCGATGCCGGACCCAGGGAGCGGGATTTCCGTCCCCTCGCCGACCAATCCGAATGACGCGGATGATTCGGCCGCCAACGCCGGGCCGGGTTCAGCGGGGTTGGACGGGGGCGGGTCGGTGGTCGTGGTGATCCCGACCTACAACGAGCGGGACAACCTGGAATCGCTGGTGACCCGGCTGCTGGGCCTCGATCCCGGGTATAGGGTCCTGGTGGTCGACGACGGGTCGCCGGACGGGACCGGGGACGTGGCCGACGCGCTGGAGGCGGGGTCACCGGGGCGGGTCGGCGTGCTGCACCGGCCGGCCAAGGCCGGGATCGGCCCGGCCTACGTGGCGGGGTTCCGGGTCGCGCTGGCCACCGGGGCGCCGTTGGTGGCCCAAATGGACGCCGACCTCTCGCATGACCCGGCGGCCCTGGCGACGCTGGTGGCGGGGGCGACGACGCACGACCTGGTCTTGGGATCGCGCTACGTGGCGGGGGGGAAGACGGTCGGCTGGCCGCCCCGGCGGTTGCTGCTGAGCCGGTTCGGCGGGTGGTACGCCCGGGTGGCGCTGGGGTTCCCGGTCCATGACCCGACGGGGGGGTTCAAGGTATTCCGGCGGGAGGCCCTGGCCGCCCTGCCGCTCGACGACCTGCGGACCGACGGCTACAGCTTCCAGATCGAGACGACGTGGCGGGTCTGGCGCGGGGGCGGGCGCGTCCTGGAGGTGCCGATCACCTTCACCGACCGGGTCGCCGGGGCCAGCAAATTGTCGCGGGGGATCATGGTCGAGGCGGCCCTGGTGGTCTGGCGGCTGCGCTGGGACGGGATGCGGTCGCGGCGGGCGTGACAATGCGCCCCGGCCGCGCGGTGTGGTTCGATTCGCCGCTCGCCGCGCCCTCTGGTCCCGTGCCTGTCCGACAATGGCGTGATAGTGCCTGATACGCGGCCCGGCTGATGACCCGGACATCGGACCACCAGGGTATCCCGCGATGACGCGCGTCGGTGGCCCGAGAGGACACGAGGTCCTCCCCCGTCCGGCAACGACCGATCATCAGCGGTTCATCTGGATTTCCGACGGGCGGCGGGCGGCATCCCCGCAGGGGCTCATCGCCTCTCGGCATGAGGTTGCGAGCGATGGATACGCGGGGAGTCGTCGTGGATACCGAGCGACGGGAGGTCGAGATCGCCGGCGACAGTGTCGATGTGCCCACCGGGCAGCGCGGCGACCCGGTGCTGGTGGACGCGGCGGGGGCCGGGGCGTTCCTGGCGGAGCGATTCGGGGACGGCGTCACCGGAGTCGCGAGCGCCGGGGAGGGTGAGTGGTCGAAGGCCTTTGCCTTCCGGCACGGGGGGCGTGACTGGGTCATCCGGTTCGGTGCGATCGACGAGGATTTCCAGAAGGACCGCCTCGCAGCCCGGTTCGCCGCGCCGGACCTGCCGATCCCGGCACTGACGGAGATCGGGCGGGCGTTCGCCGGTCACTACGCGATCTCGGAACGGGCGACCGGCGCATTCATCGACGGGCTCGACGGGGCGCGGATGCGGGCGACCTTGCCCTCCCTGCTGGCGATGCTCGACGCGGTGCGAGAGGTGCCGATCCTGCCCCTCGGCGGCTCCGGCGGCCCCGGCGGCTGGGGCGGGTGGGGAACCGACGGCACAGCGCCCTACCCCACCTGGCGGGCGGCGCTGCTGGACGTGGCGAACGACCGGGACGGGACGTGGAGGGAGCGGTTGGCGGCCTCCCCGCTGGGCACCGGGCGCTTCGATGAGGCGTTCGGACACCTCGACACGCTGCTCGGCGAGGCGTCACCGGAGCGCTGCCTGGTCCACGGCGACCTGCTCAACCGCAACCTGCTGGTCGAGGGCGATCGCGTCTCGGCGGTGTTCGACTGGGGCTGCGGGATGTATGGCGATTTCCTCTACGACCTGGCCTGGTTCGCCTTCTGGCAGCCCTGGTACCCGGCCTGGGCGGGGATCGACTTCCGCGACGCGGGGCAGCGTCACCACGAGGCGATCGGCCTCGACGTGCCGGGCTTCGACGCCCGCTTCCGCGCCTGCCTGATCCACATCGGCCTGGCGGGGCAGGCCTACAACGCCTGGATGGGCCGCTTCCAGAACGTCGAGGAGATCGCCCGGCGGACGATGGCGGTGGCGGGCGGGGGGTGATCCCCGGTCCCCATCTGACCGCCAGCACATGAGCCCTTCTTCCCCGCTGCCCACCGAGCGGCGCACCGCGACCGGACGGTGGCGCCCCCCGATGGCCCGACCGTCCGCTATCTCCCGCTTGTCCCCCGTCCCCTACAGTCTCCGCGTGAAGGCGCTCGGGCCCGTGGGCGGCTCGTGGTGGCGTTCGAGGTGGTAGGGGACACTGGTGACGACGGTGCCGGG
>JACCVE010000110.1 GCA_013698285.1 Chloroflexia bacterium
AGGTCCACGAGCCCGGCCGTATCACCGGTGACCATCACCGTGGCCGGCACACCGTCGAAGGCCGCCGGGATGAGGTCCGCTCGCAAACGCTCGACGGCCCGGATGGCCCGCTGGTTCGCCGAATCCCCGGCAAGCCACACTCGCAGGATGGTGAGGTCGGCCTCGGGGTGGACCTCCAGCGTCGAGGTCACGAAGTCCGGGTCGGCCGCGATGGCGGCTCCCAGCCGGGTGACGGCCGCCACCACCGACCCGGCGCCCGTCGGTCCGTCGATGACCACCACGGCCGGCAGGTCCTGACCGTACCCGAACTCCTCCTCGAGCAGGATGAACGCCTCCTTCGACATCAGGCCATCGGGCAAGGCGCTGACACCGACTTCCCCCTGCTTGAGGTCGAAGGACGGGATGGCGACGGCCAGCAGCAATCCCGCGGAGAGCACCAGGCTGACCACCGGCCGGCCCATCACGGCCCGGGCCGTCCAGTACCAGAACCCGCCGGTGGCCGCCGCGGGCCGCGCGCTCGCGTGGCGCCGGACGAAGGGGATGCGGATGGCATCGACCTTGTCGCCCATCAGGCCGAGCAGGGCGGGCAGCAGGGTCATCGAGGCCAGGACGGCCGCGATCACCACCAGGAGCGAACCGGCCCCGACCATCCGCGTGCCCGAATCCGGCGTGATCAGCAGGCCCATGAGGGCCAGCGAGACGGAGAGGCCGCTGAGCACTACCGTGCGCCCCGCGGTGCCGCCGGCGGTGGCGATCGCCTCGACCTTCTCCAGACCCTTCGCGCGCTCCTCGCGGTAGCGGGAGACGACGAACAGGGAGTAGTCGATGCCGACGGCCAGCCCCATCATCGTGATCACGTTGATCACGAAGAACGGCAGGTCGATGGCTTGGCCAACCAGCGCCGCGACCCCGAGGGCCACGATGATCGCGGCGATCGCCAGCACCATGGGGAGGATCGCCGCGGCGACCGCGCCGAGCACCAGCGTCAGGATCACCAGCGCCACGGAGAGCCCGATGCCCTCGCCGATCGCCAGGTCCTTCTCGGCGACCTCCGTAATCTCCGCGTCCACCGTGGCCTCGCCCGTGACGAGGACCTGGAAGGCACCGTCCAGACCGACTCTCTCGACGATCCGGTGCACCTGGCCGATCTCGGCCCGCGCCCCGTCCGGGATCACCAGCGGGATGAGGGTCGTGCGGCGGTCGGCGGAGACGAGCGACTCGTCGCCCGTCAGGTAATAGTGCGTCCCGCCGGCGACCACGTCGGCGCCCAGGGCGGTGATGTCGGCGTAGAGCCGCTCGACCTGCTCCTGGAAGGCCGGGTCGTCCACCGTCATGGTGGTCGACCGGACGATGGCGACCTCGTCGACGGTGTCATCAGTCTCCCCGAGCCGCGACCGGACCAACTCTTCGGCCCGCGCCGATTCCGGGTCGTTCGTGAGCTTCGTCTCCGTGATCAGCGCTCCGCCCAGGAGCGTGACGATCAGGGCGACCGCGACGCCGAGACCGACCACCCAGGCCGCCACGGCCCGCCATGGGTGCCGGGCGCTGGCGCGTGCGACGCGTGCGGTGGACAGGTTCATCTTCATGACGGACTCCTCGACTCTCGATGATCGCGCGTTTGGTCGTCACGGACGGTCCTCACGACGGCATCGTCAGGGGTCATTGCCCCGGTGCCGCGTGGCATCTCCGCCGCGGTCGTCCGGCGGGGAACGGTCCCGAGAAACGTCCGCGCGCGCCACCGACAGCAGCGCCAGGCCGAGGTCACGGATTCGAGCGAGCAAGCCATGCAGGGCAGCCTGGTCAATGACCGGTCCGACCAGCACGGTCGTCCCATCGGCTTGCCGCTCGACGACCAAGTCCCCGAGCCAGTCCGACCAGCGGTCATCGAGATGCCCGCCCACTCGCACCAGGTAGGTTTCGACCATCACCCGCCCCCCGTTCCCCGAATCCATCGTTGCCATGGGAACACTCTAGAGACGACGGAGACCCCTCGGATCAGCCGAAGGGTGCAGGTGGGGATGTAGATCGGGGGTGCAGTTCGTCAGGTGGGCGGGATGTCAAATCGTGGGCAGGCGGAGATCAGTGACGCGGGTCGTGCGTCGCCCGGCCCTGCGCCGGTGATCCGGACGCGGGCGAATCGCTCACAGGAGCTTCAGCTCGTTCGCCCGGGCGATCGCTTCGACCCGATGGCTGGCGCCGAGTTTGCCGTAGGCATTGGCGATGTGACGCTTGACGGTCGGCAAGCTGACGAAGAGGTGATCCGCGATCTCCTGATTCCGCATCCCCGCCGCGATGAGACGGAGGATCTCGACCTCGCGGCTCGTCAGCGGTTCGGCGAGGCCGGCCGCCGGGGGCCGGGCCATCGCGGGCACGGGACGATCGGCGGTGTCGAGGCTCGCCAGCAATCGCCGGGCATAGGCGGCTGCGACGCTCCCGGCGGCGGCGTGGCGGAGGAGGGTCCGCATCGCCTCCCCTTCACCCGTGAACACCCGCACGTACCCCTCGGGCTCGGCCAGGGTCAGGGCACGTCCCAGCGACTCGAGCGCGCGGGAGGTATCTCCCCGCGCCACGAACGCGAGCGCCCTGGTGACGAGGATCTCGATGACGCCGCCCATCCTCTGCCCGTCTTCGGCCGCCTTCAGGAGGCGTTCCAGGAGAGCCAGCGCCCCATCGAGCGGACCGTTCGTCCGTTCACTTGCGGCCCGGGCGATCAGGACCCTCACCAGCGTAAGGTGCTCGAACTCGTGCCTGAAGCTGACATCGTCATCGGTCGCGAGGCCCCGCTCCCGCACCCACCCCAGGGCGTCGGCGAGCCTCCCCCGCGCGAGCCACACCCGCGCTCGCAGCGCCGCGATCGGCCTCAGGTCGGGATCGATGCTCCGGACGTACTGGCGTTCCGCCTCGTCGAGCAGCTCGAGCGCCCCGTCCAGGTCTCCCCTGGCCTCCTTGACCCCCGCCATCGCGACGTACCAGCGGTGGCGCGTGTCCAGCAACCCGGCGTGCTCGCCCAGCTCCTTGCTCTGCGATAGGTACCGCGTCGCGGCGTCCAGATCATCACGCTCCCGGCGCAGTTCACTCAATCCCACGTACAGGTCCGCCGTGCCCCACGCCGGGTCGCGCTGCCCCGTCGAAAGCCGCAAAGCCCGCTCGTGGAGGTGGTCCGCCTCCCGGAGACGACCCTGCGCGATCCGGATGTCCGCC
>JACCVE010000117.1 GCA_013698285.1 Chloroflexia bacterium
TCAGTGTCTTTGCGTTCGACCACCGGCTCGGCTACATCCTCGTCGCCGGGCCCGGGTTCATCCTGCGGCGGGACCCGGACACCATGGTCTCGCCCGATCTCTCGTTCGTAGCCACCGATAGGTTGCCGCCTCCCGGGCAACGTGTAGGACCTTGGCCCATCGCGCCGGATCTTGCCGTCGAGGTCGTTTCTCCTTCGGACCGGAGCTGCCTGGTCTCGGCCAAGGTCTCGGCCCACCTCGACGCCGGATGTCGCCTCGTCTGGGTCGTCGAACCTCGCCGCCGGACCGTCACCGCCTGGATGTCCGACCGGCTCTCCCAGGTGTTTCGGGAAGACGAGACCCTGGACGGCGGCGATGTCATGCCGGGATACACGGTCACCGTGAGCCAGATCTTCGAATCGACGTGGTGACCGCGCCGGGCCGGGGGGGCGTCGCTGGCCGTATCCTGACCCTGACGCACGAGCGGGGAGTCGCGGAGGCAGACCGATGGTGACCGTCACGTTGACGACCGTGGACGACATGACCGACCTGCCGGAGGGGCCGGAGCGCTATGACCTGATCGAGGGAGAACTCTTTCGCATGTCCCCCGCCGCGGACCGTCATGGCGAGATCGCGATGACAATCGGGTTTCATCTGAGAAACTACGTCGTACCCAATCGCCTTGGGACGGTCTGGGCCTCGGAGACCGGGTTCATCCTGCGCCGGGAACCGGACACGCTGTTGGCACCGGATGTCTCGTTCGTCGCGACCGGGCGACGGCCCCCAGTCGACCAGCGCGTCGGGTTCGTGAATGTCGTACCGGACCTGGTGGTCGAGGTCGTCTCGCCATCGGACCGCCGCCGCTATGTCTCGGCCAAGGTCACGGCCTACCTGGATGCCGGTGTCCGGCTGGTCTGGGTCGTCGAGCCCCGGACGCGGACGGTGACGGTCCACGCGAGCGGCCAGCCGGAGCGAGTCGTGGATGAGGACGGGACGCTGGACGGCGGTGATGTCCTACCCGACTTCACCCTAGCCGTGGCCGAGGTCTTCGTCGAGACGGGCTGAGCGCGGTGACCAAACGCGATACACTGCCGCTCACCGCTCACCGCTCACCGCTCACCGCTCACCGCTCACCGCTCACCGCCCGACCCTTCGTGTCGCCTTGACACCGGGGCGCCGATCCACTATCATTTGGTAAGTGACCAAAGCCTGGGAGCGGTCTCGCTCAGGCCGGGTCAATCTCGATCTTTCATCCCTGGAGGCGACACCCTCGATGTTGACCATCTCCCTCGACGCGGCCGACCAGCTCAAGCGCTTCCTCGACGAGCAGGGCACACCCGACTTCGGGCTGCGCGTGTTCGTCGCCCCGGGCGGCTGCTCCGGCCTCCAATACGGCATGACCATCGACGAACAGTCTGAAGAGGGCGACGAGGTCATCGAGACCGGCGGCGTCCGGTTGATGGTCGACAACTTCAGCGCCATGTACCTCGAAGGCGCCGAGATCGACTACGTCAACTCTCTGATGGGCGGCGGCTTCACCGTCCGCAACCCCAACGCGGTGGCCTCCTGTGCCTGCGGCCATTCCTTCGACACCGGCGGCAACGCGCAGACCTCCCAGGGCTGCGGCTGCGGCAGTTAGACCGGCCGGCGCCAGTACGCTCCCGGATCCGCGATCCGTACGACGTGCCGGGTAGGAACACCACCCGGCACGTCCCTTGTTCTGTAGCACGGCGAACACGGCCGTTGTCAGGCCGTGTCGCGGCGACCAGGTCGTTTGTGAAAGCCCTCACGAGGGGCTAGCGTTTTGGCCCAAAGTTGCTATGATCGAATGAAGGTATGCGGGGTCGGCACCGACGCCACCCCGATGCGCTGTCCCGTACCGGCGTGGGGATCGGCTGGGTCCCTATCTTGCATGTGTCGAGGGATGGTGCGAACCGCGACGCGTGTCGCCCCCACGCGCCAGCGCGATGACGGTGCCCCGTCGCACGATACCCCACCCGTGGGCGATCCCTTCCGGCACCGACGACAACGGGGACCTCGACGTGATGAGCACTGGGCCCTTGGCGGCCCGGTTATGCGGTTGATGGACTAAGGCAGGAGGACACATGAGCGAGACGATGCAGACCTATGGCGTGACCGACCTCGGCGACTTCATGAAGGATACCGTCGACCGGGTCGATCGGGACGACAAGATCGAGGTCCCCGAGGAGATCAAGACCCAACTGGCCGACGCGGTCGAGCCCGACCTCGAACGGGACCTCGATGTCCTGCAGCGGCTGGACCCCAACTTCATCAACGATCCGGTCCGGCTCTACCTGCGGGAGATCGCCGAGACCGCGCTGCTGACCCATGCCCAGGAGATCGACCTCGCCCAGCGGGTCGAGGCCGGGGAGCTGGAGGCGACGCAGCAGTTCGTCCGCGCCAACCTGCGCCTGGTCGTCTCGATCGCCAAGCGGTACGTGAACCGCGGCCTGACCTTGCTCGACCTGATCCAAGAGGGCAACATCGGCCTGATGCGGGCCGTCCAGAAGTATGACTGGCGGAAGGGCTTCCGGTTCAGCACCTACGCGACGTGGTGGATTCGCCAGGCGATCACCCGGGCGATCGCCGACCAGAGCCGGACCATCCGCTTGCCGGTCCACATGGGTGACTCGATCTCCCGGTACCGCAAGACGCTGAACCTGCTGGCCCAGAATCTGGGCCGCCAGCCGACCCCGGAAGAGGTCGCCGAGGCGATGGAGGTCCAGCCGGAGAAGATCCAGCAGATCGTCCAGGCCGCCCAGCGGACCATCTCCCTGGAGACGCCGATCGGCAACGAGGAGGACACCAGCCTCGGCGACCTGATCGCCGACGAGGTGTCCGAGACCCCGTACGAGGCGGCCAGCGAGTCGATGCTGAAGCGGGACGTCAACGCCGCGCTGGACACCCTGACCGCGCGCGAGAAGCTGGTGCTTCAACTGCGCTTCGGCCTCGGTGCCGGCCACCAGCACACCCTGGCCGAGGTCGGCGAGCAGCTCCAGATCAGCCGGGAGCGCGTTCGCCAGATCGAGAACGAGGCCCTGCAGAAGCTCCGCCGCCTCGACGGCGAGCGCCTCTTCGCCTACCACCAGGAGCTGTAGGACTCCCGGCGGGACAGACGGAGACCAACCCGACGATAGGAATGGGGGGGTGGCCAGCGGGTCGCCCCCCGTTTCGTCGTGCCGGGTGGTGTGTTCCCGTGTGAAATGCCGGAACCGCGTCAGCCCAACCGGCCAAACGCCAGCGTCCAGGCCCCGTCACATGTGACGGAGACGACGTAGCGGCCGCCGTCGACGGTCAGTACCTCCGATCCTTCGTAGGGCGGGGTCCCGATCAGGGTCGAGATCACGAATTCCTGGCCGTCGAGCCGTTGGATATCCAGCGCGAAGATGAACCCGCCATCACAAGTCGCCTCCAGACGGTAGGAGCCCGCTGCCAGGTCGAAGGGGTCGGTGGCCGTCGGCCCGGTGCCGGAGAATGTGGTGACGCCCACGGTCCTCCGACCCGGGCCGTTCCCGCCGGTATCGGCGTCTCCGGCGTCTTCGCTGCCGCTGGCTTCGAGGGTCGCGACCCGATCGTCGAGGTCTGCTAGGGCCTCGTCCAGGTCAGCGATCTCGTCGGCTTGGTCGGCGACGGTCGTCTCCAGGTCGTCGAGGCGCCCATTGACGTCATCCTGGGCAGTGATGCGGAGGGGGCTCGCGGCCAGCGCCATTGTGAGGATCGCGAGCAGTACGCTGGTCAGCGACATGGTGGTGAACCGGCGGGACATGGGCTTGCCTCCTCTACTGGCCACGCCAGGCGTGGGCACGGGTACCGCGTCGCGGCGACGGCGCCATCATCGCCGGGCGCCATGTCCGGGAGTGTCTCCGATCTCGCGCGGTCGAGAAAGGGGGTGCGGGCACCGATGATCAGGCGTCGGGTGAGAACGGCGCTGTTTTCGGATGACGGGCACAACAGCGGCGCGGGCCCGCATCGGGCGAGCCCGGCACCGGGTCATGCTCCGGTCGTCGGTTCGCCCACCCTGGCGTCACTCCTCGGCGGACGTGCGATCATCGCCAGGCCATGTTCCGACCCCGGGGGAGAGCCACCCATGCGCCTGCCGCCATCGCTGCTCGTCCTCGTCGTCCTGGCCATCGGCGGCGTGGCGATCGTCGCCGCGACCACGATGGACACGCCGGCAGGGGCCGAGATCGCCTGTCCGGTGCGCTCCGCCAGCGTCGTCCTGGACCCTGGTCACGGCGGCGAGGATTCGGGCGCGGTCAACGGGACGCTACGCGAGAGCGACCTGAACCTCGACATCGCCAATCGGACGGCCGCGCTGGTGCGAGCCGCCGGTCACGAGGTGGCCCTGACCCGCGATGACGACACCTTCCTGACCAACAGCGAGCGGGGGTACATCGCCAACGCCTGCCGGGCGACGGTCTTCGTCTCGATCCACCTCAACAGCTTCCCGGAGCCGGAGCCGAACTACGTCATGACCTTCTGGGGCATCGACCCCAAGGACGTCGCCTTCACCCGGCACATGATCGCCGCCCTCCACCCCACCCTGGACAGCGCCGGCACTGGCCTCGGCAACGGCGACATCGACCAGTTCGAGACCGGCTCCCTGCTGCGGGCGACGATGCCCGGCACCCTGGTCGAGACGGTCTTCCTCTCCAACCCGGCCGAGGCCGCCCTGCTCGGTGACGGCACGGGTCGCCGACAACAGCAGATCGCCGGGGCCATCGCGGCGGGGATCGTGACGTGGTTGGGCCGGTGACCACCGGGGTCGATTCCCGGTGACCGAGACGGGAGAGCCGTCATCCTTCGCACAAGTCGTCAGTCATCGCGCGAAGGGCAAGCGGTGGGCAACGTCGGTGCCCACCGTGTCCTCCCACCGTGGCTAATGGCGATGTCCGAGATGGTCACGGCCGTTCAATCGACACCATCGCTGCCGAAGCGACCCTATGTTTTGGAACTGAACAAGATGTTCCACTCCACTAGACGGGCCCCGGCCAGGGCGCCGGCCTGGCTGTAGGGATCGTTGTCGAGCAGGGCCTGGGCCTCGGCCTCGTCGGCCGCCCGGTAGACGATCGCCGCTCCCGAGTCGTCGGTGAACGGGCCGGACTCGTGCAGCTTCCCGGTGTCCAGCAGGTGCTGGAGGTATTCCCGGTGCCGGGGCCGCGCCGCATCCCGGACCGCCCGGTCGCCGTAGGTGATGATGGCCATAAACGTCGGCATCTGGTTGGCTGTCCTTTCGACGTAATCGGGTCGATGGTCCTGCGGCGATATCCCGGGGGTGGCGTCGGCGTGTCGGGCGTTCCCGGCCCGGGGCCGCGCTCGCGCCACCCGCCCGTTCGCGCCCTTGTCCCCCGGCGACCGCTGCCGTAGTCTATCGTCATCTCCCCGCGTCCGAACGTGGCATCTCCCGGCTGCCCCGTGGCTCTGACATCACCCCGCGTGACCCGCGCCCGGGCAACAGACCCAACCAGGGAGTGTTCCTTTGACGAACGACGAGCCCACGACCGCGGCGTCCATTGACCTGGCCGAGAGTGCTTCCGGCGACGGACCGGCCCTCGGTCATCTCTCGTCGCCATCGGGTGCCGACCTCGCGTCCTCGGCGTCGCTCGTCCCCCTGCGCCGCCAGTATCTCCAGGTCAAGGCGCAGCATCCCGATGCGCTGCTCTTCTTCCGGCTGGGAGACTTCTACGAGACCTTCGACGTCGATGCCGAGGTGGTGGCGCGGGTCCTCGACATCACGCTGACCTCGCGGGAGATGGGGAAGGGGGTCCGGGTGCCCATGGCCGGCATCCCGCACCACGCCGCCGAGGGGCACGTCGTCCGCCTGATCGCCGCTGGGCACAAGGTCGCGATCTGCGAGCAGGTCGGGGCCGTCACCAAGGGGAAAGGGCTGGTCGACCGGGAGGTGATCCGGGTCGTCACCCCGGGCACCGTGGTCGAGCCGGCCATGCTCGACGCCCGGGCCAACAACTACATCGGCGCGGTGGTGATCGAGGGCAAGCGGGCCGGGGTCGCCCACGCCGACATCTCCACGGGAGAGTTCGCGACGACCGAACTGGCCGGGGAGAGCCCGGAGGACCTCCTGCTCGCCGTCGGCCGAGAACTGCTGCGCCTCGGGCCGGCCGAGCTGATCCTGCCGGAGGGGCAGGCGGCCGGCTCGGCCCTGCCGGGGGAGGCCTGGTTGCCGCCGGGCGCGGCACTCGGCACCGTCGATGCCTGGCGCTGGCGGCTGGACCGGGCGGAGGAGAGCCTGCTCGGGCACTTCGCCGTCGAGTCGCTGGACGGCTTCGGCTGCGCCAATCAGCCCCTGGCCATCCGCGCCGCCGGGGGATTGCTCCAGTACCTCGCCGGCACCCAGCGTTCGGGGCTGCAGCAGATCACGGGGCTGACGACCTATGCCGGCGACGGCTACATGACCCTCGATGCCCAGACCCGCCGCAACCTGGAACTGACCGAGAGCGCCCGGGGCGAGCGGCGCCACAGCCTGCTGGCCGTCCTCGACCAGACCCGCACCCCGATGGGCGGCCGCCTGCTGCGCCGCTGGGTGAACCAGCCCCTCCTCGACCTGGACACCCTGCGCGAGCGCCAGGACGGCATCGCCCGGTTTCACGGCGACGCGGTGGCCCGCTCCGAAGTCCGCCGGGTGTTGTCGGCCGTCGGCGACATCGAGCGGCTGGTCAACCGCGCCATCACCGGCATCGCCGGGCCGCGCGACCTGCTCACCCTGCGCGACGCCCTGGCCGCCCTGCCCGGCCTGCCGGACTGGTTGCCCGAGACGCCCGGCCTGGCCCCGATTCCCGACTGTTCCGAAGTCAGGACCCTGCTCGACCTGGCGATCGACGACGACGCCCCGGCGACCCTGGGCAAGGGGACCGCGCTGCGGCCCGGCTTCGCGGCCGACCTCGACGGCCACCGGACCCGGGCCCGCGAGGCCCGCGACTGGATCGCCGGCCTGGAGCGGACAGAGCGGGAACGGACCGGCATCCGCTCCCTCAAGGTCGGCTACAACAAGGTGTTCGGCTACTACCTGGAGGTCACCACCGCCGCCCTGGCCACCGCCGAGCGGGAGCGGATGACCCGGCCGAATGGCGGGGGGGAGAGCGCGGTCCTGCCGGTCGACTACATCCCCAAGCAATCGCTGGCCAACGGCACCCGCTACTTCACGCCCCAATTGAAGGAGTACGAGACCGTCGTCCTGACCGCCCAGGAGACCCTGGCCGAGATGGAGGCCGACGCCTTCCGCCGCGTCGTCGGCCAGGTCGCCGCCAGCGGGGCGAAGCTGCTCGCCGCCGCCCGGGCCGTCGCCACGCTGGACGTGATCAGCGGCCTGGCCGAGGTCGCCGTGCTGCGCGGCTACGTCCGGCCGGACCTCGACGCGGGGACCGGCCTGGCGATCGAGGGCGGGCGGCACCCGGTCCTGGAAGTCGTCCTCGGCGACGGCCGGTTCGTCCCCAACGACGCCCACCTCGACGCCGCCGGCGAGGTCGGACCCCGGATCGCCATCCTGACCGGGCCGAACATGGCCGGCAAGAGCAGTTGGCTGCGCCAGGTGGCCCTGATCACGTTGCTGGCCCAGGTGGGGTCCTACGTCCCGGCGGACCGGGCCCGGATCGGCCTGGTCGATCGGATCTTCACCCGGATCGGGGCCCAGGACGACATCGCCACCGCCCAGAGCACCTTCATGGTCGAGATGCTGGAGACGGCCAACATCCTCAACCACGCCACCGGCCGCTCCCTGGTGGTGCTGGACGAGATCGGCCGCGGCACCAGCACCTACGACGGCCTGGCGATTGCCCGGGCGATCGTGGAGCATATCCACAATGCCCCCCGCCTCGGCTGCCGGACGGTCTTCGCCACCCACTACCACGAGTTGACCGAACTCGAACACGTCCTGCCCCGTGTCAAGACGTACCGGATGGACGTGCTGGAGGAGGGGGAGCAGATCGTCTTCCTGCGCCACGTCGTGGCCGGGGCCGCCGACCGTTCCTACGGCGTCCACGTCGCCCGCATCGCCGGGATCCCCCGCCCGGTCGTCCGCCGCGCCCAGGAGATTCTGGACGACCTCGAGGCTGGCCAGCACGGGGCCGGCGAGGCGTCCCACCGCCGG
The DNA here is from genome assembly GCA_013698285.1 of Chloroflexia bacterium. Classification (GTDB taxonomy): domain Bacteria; phylum Chloroflexota; class Chloroflexia; order Thermomicrobiales; family UBA6265; genus JACCVE01. The sequence continues at coordinate 8,105 of JACCVE010000117.1, forward strand.
GCGGCGATGCGCGACGCCGGCCCCGTCGCACCGGCAGCCAGTTCCTTCCAACTCACCTTCTTCGGCCAGCCGGACCCGGCGATGGACGCCCTCCGCGCCCTCGACGTCGAGGGCATGTCGCCGT
>JACCVE010000171.1 GCA_013698285.1 Chloroflexia bacterium
GAGGGGAGAAGTGTCCGTCCGATCACGGTCACGCGCCCCGCCAGACACGACGACGGGCCTGCCAGATCACCCCCTTCGCCATCCGCTCCGTCGCCGGGGCTGTTTCCGGGTAAGCCGTGACGGGCTCGGGCCTCCGACCTACCGGGTCACGGGGCTGGGATCGTTCGCGTCGTCACGTGTCATCTCGCCCGTTCGTGGGTGAACGGGTCAGCTCAGTCCGCCACCGATCCCATCGGCTTCGCCGGCTCGGCGGCCGGCCCCTCGATGCGCAGGTCGGGCAGCCAATGGAGCCAGCGCGGCAGGTACCAGTTCCGGTCGCCGAGCAGCGCCATCGCCGCGGGGACGAGGATCGAGCGGACGATCGTGGCGTCGAGGAGGACGGCGACGCCGAGGCCGAACCCCATCTGTTGCAGGAAGACGAGACGACCCGAGGCGAACCCCCCGAAGACGGCGACCATGATCAAGGCCGCCCCGGTGATGATCTTCGCCGTCCGTTGCAACCCGACCGCGACCGATTCGGCGTTGCGGTGGGAGTGGTCGTAGTGCTCGCGGATGCGGGACAGCAGGAAGACGTGATAGTCCATCGAGAGGCCGAACAGGACCGAGAACAGGAAGAGCGGCAGCCAGGCCTCGATCACCTCGACCTGCTGGAAGCCGAACAGCCCGATCAGGTTGCCCTGCTGGAAGACCCAGACGATCAATCCATAGGCGGCACCGACCGAGAGCAGGTTCATCACGATCGCCTTGGCCGCAACGACCAGCGAGCGGAAGACGACCATCAGGAGGAGGAAGCTGAGGCCCAGGACGAACAGGAAGACGATCGGGGTGTAGGCGTCCCGCATCTCGAAGAAGTCGACGTTGTTCGCCGTGATCCCGGTCACCAGGATCTGGCCCGACGGCAACGCGGCCTCGACGGGCGGGACGATGTCGCCCCGCAGTTGGCCGATCGCATCGGTCGCGGCGTCCGCGTTGGGATCGAGGTTCATCGGGACGGAGATCAGGGCGATTTCGTTGTCCGCGCTGCGGGTCGTCGTCGCCGGGCCGTAGAGGGGACCGCCGCCGGCCGTCGTGGCCTCACCCAGGCGTTGGGTCAGGGTGGTGATGGCGCCCTGGGTGGCCGGGTCGTCTTGAGGCCCCTCGACGACGATCTCGACGGGCGAGATCAGCCCGGCGGAGAACTCGGCATCGAGGATGTCGAACGCCGCCTTCGATTCGAGGTCCTCCGGCAGCGACGACGCGAAGTTGAAGCCCGCGTTCAGGTCGAAATACGGCAACGAGCACAGGACGAGAAAGGCGACGGCGAGGACCAGGCTGATGATCGGCCTCCCCATCACGACCCGGGTGATCGTCCCCCAGAAGCCACCGTGGACCGTCTCGCGGTCCCAGGCGGCCTGCTTGGCGGCCATCGCCGCGTCGTACCTCGGGCGGCGCGGCCAGTCGAGCTTGTCCCCGAGCAGGGCGATGACGGCCGGGATCAGGGTCAGGGTGGCGACCACGGCGACCACGACCACCAGGATCGCCCCGATGCTGAGCGAGCGGTAGATGTTGTTCGGGACGATGAACATCCCGGCCAGGGCGACGACGACGGTCAGGCCGGAGAAGAGGACGGCCCGGCTGGCGGTGCCGCCGGCGATCACGATCGCGTCCTGCGTGGTGGCGCCCCGCCGCCGCTCCTCGCGATAGCGCTCGACGACGAACAGGGCGTAGTCGATGCCGACCGCGAGGCCGATCATCGTCACCATGCTGGTGACGAAGAACGACAGCTCGCTGACCTGGCTGACGAGCGCGGCCAGGCCAAAGGCGATCCCGATCGAGAGAATCGCCAGGATCAGGGGGACGAAGGCGGCGACCAGGGCGCCGAAGATGATGATCAGGATGAGGAAGGCGATGCCGGCGCCGATGCTCTCGCCGCGGGCGATGTCCTCCTCGGTCAGGGAGTTGACCTCTTCGTTGAGGCTCCCGTCACCGACGGTCAGGATGGTGAAGCCTGGGGCGGCGTCTTGCTGGTCGTGGAGCATCGCGAGGACATCCGCGCCGTGCTCGGTGGCCTCCTCGAGCGTCCC
>JACCVE010000177.1 GCA_013698285.1 Chloroflexia bacterium
CCAGTGGGCGACGGAGATCGCGGCGGCCTGACCGGCGAGCGGGGAATCACCGGGCAGAGCCGGTCGCCCCCGGTGGTCCCGGTCACTCCGTGGGTCGTGCCGGGCGATGTCGGGCCACCCGGCGGCCGCGCCGGGGAGTGCCTAGTTACCGCCCGACCCTGTCGAGGGATGCGAAACCGTCCGTGGACCATGCCGGCCCACACCGCCGAAAACCGGCGACCTCAGGCGTCGGGCGCCGGGTCGTCAAGGAATGTCAGGGCGGGAACCTTCGGCATGTCGGAGCCGCGGGTGCCGAGTTGGAGCAGCATCAGCAGGGCGCGGCGGTCGGCCGGTTCGAGGGCGGTGCGGTGCTCGGTCAGCAGGTCGGCGAGGGCGTCGCGGTCGATCTCCCGGTCTCCGACCAACGCCGCGCGGATGTCGCGGCGGCGGCGGTGACCGGTGGCCCGGAGGGCGGCCAGGGTCTCCAGGACGGGCGTCGTCCGGGCCCGGTCCCAGGCCATCGGGACGACCAGGACGTGAGAGACGACCGGGGTATCGGTCAGGATCAGCCAGGCCCGGCAGAGGTCCTCGACGAAGCCCGCCTCGGGCGCTTCCAGGGAGGAGATGCCCTCCAGCACGACGACCTGGGCATCTGCCGCCGGTTCGTGGGTCCAGCCCGTCGGGAGGATGCCGTAGAACGGTTGCAACAGGGCCCGGGCCAGCAGTTCGGCGGTGCGGGTCGTCTCCCTCAGGTAGACGGCGCTGCGCTCGATCTCGTCCGGCCGGACGGGGACCCGCATCCGGATCGTGCCCTTTGTCCCGGCCACCACCGCGACATCCTGCACGACCCGGTGGGAGGCGTGCAAGTCGAGCAGTTCCCCGGCGGGCAGCAGGGCCGCGTCATCGTCGCCGAGGTCGGCCGCGACCAGGGTCTCCCGGGCCTCGGCCGGCACGGTCGTCACCTCCCGGCCAGCGCGGGCCGGGGCCGCCCAGGGAGCGGTGACCAGGGTGTCATGGATCAATAGACGTGGCATCGGGCAAAGCCTCATCCCGTGGTCGTCGCCCGTCGGGCGAAACGTGCCGTCAATGGTATCGCGCTCGTGGTCTGGCACTCATCATACGCCGGGCCGAGACGGCGAAGGCGGGGAAGTCACCGCCGCGGGCCGTTCGGGACAGCTCGCGAGCGCCGGCGACGCGGTGCACCTTCCCCCTGCCGGGGATAGGGACTCGTCCCAGACGGCCGGCAGATCTCCTGGCGAGGAGTACCGCGGGGCGTCGATCACGACCTCCCGGCGGACCTGGAGCATGCTACCTGCACGGACATCGAGTGTCCGCGCGATGGCGGCGACGTCAGAACTCCCCCGGCCCTCGCGCCGTGGTCGACCATGAGTGGGCCGGAGTCCCGGTTGGGCGGTCACGCCGGGGATACGCCGACCCCACCACATGCCGCGCCGCGAGGACGGCGCCTGACGAGGACCGCGCCGTGCGGTCCCTCCATCGCGATCCCCGGGGTCGAACACGTGCGGCGCACCCAATGTGCCCGCGGCATCCCGGCCACCGGATCGTCAGCGGTCACGGTCGATCAGGAGCGTATCCCCCGCCCGTCGCCCGACCCTACGGGATGGCCTCGCGACCGCGCCCTGTTGAGAGGAAGGCGGCGATCGCCTCCGACGACATCGGCTCGGCGAGGTGGTGGCCCTGCCCGCGGTCGCAGCCGGCGGCACGCGCCTGGGCCAACTGGTCCGGGGTCTCCACGCCCTCGGCCGTCACCCGCATCCCGAGCGCGTGCGCCAGGGCGGTGACCGCCTCCACCATGGCCCGGTCCTCGGCCGCCGCCCCCAACCCGGCGATGAACGAGCGGTCGATCTTGACGACGTCGAGTGGCAGCCGCCGCAGGTAACCGAGGGACGAATACCCAATCCCGAAATCGTCGATGGCCAGTTCGATCCCCAGTGCTCGCAATCCCCGCAACGTCCCGCCGGCCGTCCCCAGATCGTCGATCAGCACCTGCTCGGTCACCTCGAGGCGCAGCCGGTTCGGAGGCAACCCCGTCTCCTGAAGGGCACGTTTCACCTGCTCGACGAGGTCCCATTGCCGGCATTCTTGGGCCGACAGGTTGACACTGACCGATGGGACGAACCCGTCCCTGGCTGGCCAGTCCTGGGCCGCCCGGCAGGCCTCGGCGAGCGCCCACCGCCCCAGCGACACGATTAGTCCCGTCTCCTCCGCCAGCGGCACGAACGCGTCAGGCAAGAGGAGCCCCCGCTCGGGATGATGCCACCGCATCAGCGCTTCGACGGCGACGACGCGCCCCGTCGCCAGGTCCA
>JACCVE010000200.1 GCA_013698285.1 Chloroflexia bacterium
GCGTCGACGTTCGCGCGCCCCCGCTCTAGGAACCCCGGCATCGCCATCATCCGGGAGACCGCCGCCGCGACCCGATCGGCGAGTGGCTCGCTGTCACGCAGGAACAGCGAAAGCACCCCGAAGATCCCTTCCCCGGTGACCACCGCCGGGTTGCCGGCGTGGAAATGGGGAGCGGTCTCCTCCCAGAGTTGGATCGCCAGGTGGCCGTCGGCCAGCGAGCGGTCGTGCCGCGATGCCTCGTCGAGCCCATCGTGGCCGATCGCCGCGAGCCGGCGCCGCAGGTCGCGCATGGTTTCGCCCGCCCGCGCCCGGCCTTCGGGCGAACAGTCGGGGAGTTGGTGGTCGTGGTCATGGACGCCGGTGAAGGTGGCGTTGACCGGGCGCCAGGCGCGGTCGAATGCGAAGAAGTCATCCATCCAAGCCACGAAGGCGAGTCGGTTGGCGTGCTCCGATTGGCTGTCCCCGGTCGTCACCGAAGCTGCGTCCATGGTCGCGTGAATCTCCTTTGTCGTGATGCCCGCAGACTCTGGTCCATTCCGAGCCGAGGGAAACGTCGCTCCTGGTCGTCCACCGCGGCGAGCGGGGCGGCACGTGATTCCCGCCGCCTCTCCCTCGCCCACCGCGGTGGCCCCGCCATCCTCACCTCGGCAATGGCATCTCCACCCAGCGCCGCTCGTGGACCGAGATCTCGACGGCATTGATGACCTCTTGGACCCAGGCCCCGTCGTCGAAACTGCCTTGATTCTCCGTCGTGCCCGTGGTGAGTTCATCGAGGAAATTCTTGGTCAGGTTGGCATAGAACAGCGTATGCCAATCCTCACGGGGGCCGCCGCCGGTGGGGTAGAACCGCTCCGGCACCTCCAATTCCTTGAATTCGACCTCATCGGGAGTCGCCGCCTTGATCGTCTCGGGAATACCGAACTCCTGGACCAGGCGAGTGATGATGGCACCCTTGGAGCCGTACAGGCGGACCTCGATTCCCGGATAGTTGCCGACGGTGACAAAGCTGGTCTGGACCGACCCGATCGCGCCGTTCGCGAACTCGCCCAGAAAAATGTCCCCGTCGTCGAGGTTGATCCGCGTCATCTGCCCGGTGGCCCGGACGACCCGCTCGGGAACGAAGTTCTTCATGGTGCCGACCACGGAGCTGAAACCGGAACCGACCATCCACCGCGCCAGGTCGATCACCGGCGCACCATACCCTTCCAGCGACGATGTCTGGAGCCGGGTCGGATCGGCATTTGGATCGACTTGGCGGAGGGGGGTCTGCGGATCCAACCACTGCGAATTCTGCTCGTAGGCATTGTAGATGAACGGTTCACCACAGAACCCCTGGTCGACCAATTCCTTCATGTAGAGCATCGCCGGTGAATAGCGGAAGGTGAACCCGAGCTTGGTCTTCAGACCCTTGGATCGGGCCAGGTCGGCCGCGCGTAGGGTGTCGCGGAAGTCGAAGGCGACCGGTTTCTCGCAGAGGACGTGCTTCCCGGATTCCAGGGCTGCCATCGCGAGTTCGAAGTGCGTGTGACTGGGGGTGCAGACGTCGATCACGTCCACGTCGTCCCGCTCGACCACCGCGCGGTAGTCCTCACTGACGTCCCCGGCGCCAAAGGTCTCCGCCGCGGCTTCTGCCAGGCCGCGGTCCACGTCGCAGATCGCGACCAGTTCACAGCGGGGATCGCGCACCCATCCCGGCAGGTGGGCCATCGTCGCCCATCGGCCGGCCCCCAGGACCCCCACGCGAACCCTTCGTCCCTCGATCGGCATCATGATGTTCCCTCCCTCCACGCGCTCACCATCCCCACCGGCCACGGCGTGCCTCCAGTAGACTGGGCAGCCAGCTCGGTCACCCACGACGGACGATACCGGGAGGATAGGCGATGAACGTGGTGTTTGACTTCACGGGTCGCGTCGTGATCATCACCGGGGCGGCCCGTGGGATCGGGCGGGTGATGACCCGGCACTTCGTCGGGTCCGGGGCCTCGGTCGTGGTGGTCGACCGCGACGAGGGCGGTCTGGCCGAGACCTGCGCCGTCCTCCCCGCCGACCGCGTCACGGCGGTGGTCGCCGACGTGAGCGACGAGGACGATGCCGCCAGAATCGTGGCGGCGGCGAGTGATCGGTTCGGACGACTCGACATCTGCGTCAATAACGCGGCGGTCGCGCCGCATACCGCATTGCTGGAGGAGCGGGTCGCTGTCTGGGACACGGTCTTCCGGGTCAACTGCCGGGGCACGTTCCTGATGACCCAAGCCGCCGCCCGGGTGATGGTCGCCGGCGGCCACGGGGGCAGGATCATCAACTTCTCGTCCGGCGTCAGCCGTCGCGGGTCGCCGGGCGCCGCGGCCTACGCATCCAGCCGTGCCGCGGTGGAGAGCTTCTCCCGCGTCGCCGCCATCGAGTTGGCCCCCCACGGCATCCTCGTCGCCACCGTCAGTCCCGGACTGATCGATACCCAGCCCAAACCATTGCCACCGACCATGGCGGCGGCGCTGGGTCGGCGCATCCCGACCATGCCTCTGGCGCGTCCCGGAGAGCCAGACGAGGTGGCCTCCGTCGTCCTCTTCCTCGCCTCCGACGGCGCAAGCTTCGTCACCGGCGCCGTATGGGACGTCGACGGCGGGGCGGGCATCGGGACCCGAGCCGGTGGTCCCGTCATCGACGACGATTCGCGTTATGACTGGGTGACCGGCCGACGATGATCGCCGCCGCAGATCATCCCCCCGACCGGCCTCGACCCGGCGTTTGACAAGGCACCGAGGCCATGCCACCCTACCGACCGCCGCGTGGACAAACGTCGACGACACCGTCGGGCACCTGCCGCGGGACCGGCCAGGGCGTTCCCCAGTGACCAGGACCCCGGCCCTTGGTGGGGCCGTCGACGGGCGGAGCGGTGTGGACGAGGTCGGCGCTCTGGCCGACCCCGACGGCAGAACGGGAGGATGTCGTGGTGGACGAAGTGAGCACCGACCTGAAACGATCGTTTTCGCGGCGACGCCTGGTAGCCGGGACGACCGCCGCCGCGGCCGCGCTGGCCGCTTCCCGTTTTGAGACGATGGCCCGGGCGGGCGGTGCCGCGCCCAGTTCCGCCCGCCTACTGGCGCAGGACATCGAACCGGGCGGCACGCTGACCTATGGTCTCGGCTTCGACATCGACGGCACGCTCGACCCCGGCGTGACCCACTTCGATTCCACGATCCGGGTCACCCTCAACATCTGCGAGCCGCTCGTCTGGATGCCGAGCGCGACCGAGATCGTGCCGGGTTTGGCCGAGTCTTGGGAGGTGTCCGAAGACGGCCTCGAGTACACCTTCACGCTCAAGCAGGGCGTGACCTTCCACGACGGGACGCCCTTCAACGCGGAAGCGGTCCAGTTCACCTTCGACCGCATCGTCCAGGCGGACAAGATGGCCGCCACCCCACAGGCGGCCACCCCTGATCCTGCGACGGTCATCGTCGCGGGCCAGGCGCACGACCAGATCGGCACGTACGACCACTCCGAGATCATCGACGACCACACCATCAAGATGGTGCTGACCCGGCCATTCTCCCCGTTCTTGACCGGCCTCAATGGCTACCTGGGCATCGTGTCTCCGACGGCGGTCCGCACCATGGGCCTCGCGGAGTTCGCCCGCGCCCCGGTCGGTACCGGACCGTTCCGGTTCAAGGAGTGGGTCGAGGCCGACCACGTCACGATCGAGCGTAACCCTGACTACACGTGGGGCTCGTCCTTCTTCGGTCACCAGGGGGCGGCCTATTTCGACGAGATCATCTACAAGGTAATCCCGGACGCTGCCGTCCGCACCGGTACCCTGCTCTCCGGCGAGACCCAGTACATCGACGAGCTCGACCCCTTGCAGAGCGAGGACGTCTCGGGTGACGATGCGCTGGAAGTCATCCGGCAGGGGCAGCCCGGGTCCGGCTGGGTCCTCCTCGTCAACCAGGCGCGTCCCGACCGCCCGGTGGCCGACGTGAAGGTCCGTCAAGCGCTGGAGTACGCGATCGACAAGGTGGCCTTCAACGAGGCCGTCTTCGC
>JACCVE010000223.1 GCA_013698285.1 Chloroflexia bacterium
GGCCAGCACCTTGGGCGTGGGGCCGAAGCGCTCGCCCCGGCCGGCCGCGACCACGATCGCCGTCACGCCGCGCCTGGCCCCTGGCGCGGTGCCCGGCCGGGGGGCCGGCCCGGCATCGGCGGGAACGGATCGGGTGTCCTCAGGCGGGGACATTGACGGGGACCGCGAAGACCATCCGGCCGGAGCCGGTCTGGAGCATGCGGGTGACGGTGACATCGACCGTCTTGCCGATCAGGCGGCGGCCGCCGTCGACGACGACCATCGTCCCGTCGTCGAGGTAGCCGATCGCCTGGCCGCCCTCGCGCCCCTCCTGGATCAGCCGCAAGTTGAGGCCTTCGCCCGGCAGGACGGAGGGGCGCAGGGCGCGACCGAGGTTGTTGAGGTTGAGGACGGTGACGCCCTGGATCTGGGCGACCCGCTGCAGGTTGGCGTCGTTGGTCAGGATGCGGGCGTTGAGGTACTTGGCGATATCGACCAGCTTGGCATCGACGGCCGGCGCGACGGCGACGCCGGGCGGCACGTCGAGGATCTCGACCAGGGTCGGGTCGATCTCCTGCACCTTCGCCAGGCTCTCGAGGCCACGCTGGCCGCGCTGGCGGCGGAGGGGGTCCGACGAATCCGCCACGAGTTGGACCTCGTCGAGGATGAACCGGGGCACGATCACCCGCCCGGCGAGGAATCCGGTCTCGAAGAGTTCGGCCAGGCGACCGTCGATCAAGATGTTGGTATCGACGACCAGGGGCATGGTCGCGGCGATGTTCGGGGCCGGCGGGGGGAGTGGCGGGGGGGGCGGCTGGCGAATGAAGGGGGTGATCAGTTCCCGTTTCCGCAGCAGCATGACCCCGACCGACAGGCCACAGAGGACGACCGCGACGGCGAAGGGCAAGATCGACCCGGCCGAGCCGGGGAGATAGGAGAGTGGGACGGCCAGCAGCGCCGCCAAGATCCCCCCCAGCAACAGCCCGGCGGCCACCGCGATCAGGTCGACCAGCGACGTCTCGCGGATGGTCTGGCGGACATTGCGGACGATGGCCCGGCTGACGTGGGGGCCGATCACGTAGCCGATGCCGCCGATACTGAGGGCGATCAGGAAGATCGTCCCGCCGGTGTCGCCGGAATCGGCGCCGAGGGTGACGAGGGCACCGGTCTGGGCGCCGATCGCGAGCCCCGCGACGAAGCCGACGAATCGAAGCACGAGCCGGAGACCGGTGGACATCGGAGATACCAAGCGTGGGGGCGGTAGGGCCGGAGAACACCGGGCCCATCACTGGCCGGAGACCAGCGGCGGCCCACGACTCCCCGGGACGATCGGGTGATCCCAGTGACGAACGGATGGTCAGTGTAGCACGCGGCCGGGCGGCCATCCGTGTCTGGGTGCCGATTCTGGACACCTCCCGCATCGCACCGCGGGCCCGCCGGGAGGGGTGAGGGTGTGGAGGGTATGGTCCGAGTCCCGCCGCCCGGACGGCCCCGGCGCGCTCCTCCGCCGTGGGCGCCGGGCACCGTCTGGCATGCCACGCCGGCGTCAGGCCGGCGTGGCGTCCCGCGCTGCCCGGGGCAACCGGTCGAGGACGAGGCCCCACCATTCCTCGACACCACCGGCCCAGTCGTCCCCATGAGGGGTAACGATCTGGTGGGTGAGCGTCAACCGGGTGCCCGCGGGGCCGTCCGCGCCCGTGCCGGCACCGGACCCCGGGTCCACCGGGACCATCTCCACGGTGATTAGCGAGACGGAGGCGCGGAGGTCGTCGCGGGAGACGGTCTCGACGGAGACGATGCGCCGGTTGGCCACGATGTCCTCGTACCGCGTCGTGACCAGGTAGGGCCGCTCCCCCTCGGGCCCATCGTGGTGGATGTCGTGCCCGCCGGCGCGGAAATCCGTCGCCACGTACGCGAGACGGGCGTCGTCCGACGTCACCATTGAGCGGGCCCGGCCGCCCGGGTCCGCGAAGGCGGCGAATATCCGGTCCGGCGGCACCTCGTAGGCCCGCTCGATGACGATGGTCGCGTGGGTCAGCGCGGGTCCGGCCATGGGCATCGTCCTCCCGGCGATCCGTTGACGGGGAGCGGATCAGGCGTTCACGGGCTCACGGCGCAGTTCCAGAGCGAGATTGTCGAGGGCGGCGCCGAAGCCGGCCTCGCTGCCGGCCACCATGTCGGCGCCGCCGAAGGACACGATCTGGTCGGTCAGGACCAACCGGGTAGCGGAGCCGGCCGGAGAGGCCGACGGGGCAAGTTCGACCGTGATCAGCGAGACGGAGGCCCGGGTCCCCTCGTGCACCACGGTCTCGACCGAGACGATGCGGCGGTCCGGGACGATGTCCTCGTAGCGGGTGGTGCCGTGGAACATCAGGTTGCCCACCGGGCCGCAGCGGTAGATATCGTGGCCGCCGACGCTGAAGTCGGCCTCGTCGTAGACCAGTTCCTGGTCGGTGGACGGCACGCTCCATCGTGCGCGTGCTTCGGGTTCGGCCAGGGCGGCGAAGACGCGCGCCACCGGGGCGTCATAGATCCGCTCGACGACGATCGTGGCGTGGGTGACGGACTGGTCGGTCATCGGTGTCTCCTCATCGTTCCTGATCGTTTCGTGGTCGCTGGCTAGGCGGACCGATCATCGTCACGGCCAAGCTCATCGCCCAGCCGGTCGAGACGGCGTTCCCAGCCCGCGCGGCGGGCAGCGACCCATTGTTCGACCGGCCGCAGCGCGGCCGGTTCGATCCGGCAAGTGCGGACCCGGCCGATCTTCTCGGACCGGACGAGACCGCTGGCCTCCAGCACCCGGAGGTGTTGGACCACCGCCGACAGGGTCATGTCGTGTGGCTGGCCCAGTTCGCTGACCGAGGCCGGCCCGCGGCTCAACCGCTCGACCATCGCCCGCCGGGTCGGGTCCGCCAGGGCCTGGAACACCAGATCGAGCGACGGCTGATCGTCAAGCATGTGCTTAAGTATCGGCGGGTAGGATCGGGGTGTCAAGGGGC
>JACCVE010000532.1 GCA_013698285.1 Chloroflexia bacterium
GGCGACGTGCCGGAGCAGCTCCAGAACAAGCGGCTGGTCGCCCTCGACATCGGCGCGCTGGTGGCGGGGACCAAGTACCGGGGCGAGTTCGAAGAGCGGCTGAAGAAGATCGTCGCCGAGGTCAAGGAGACCAGCAGCATCCTCTTCATCGACGAGCTGCACACCCTGGTCGGGGCCGGGGCGGCCGAGGGCGCGGTCGATGCCGCGAATATCCTCAAGCCCGCCCTCTCCCGTGGCGAGTTGCAGACCATCGGCGCGACGACGTTGGACGAGTACCGCAAGTACATCGAGCGCGACGCGGCCCTGGAGCGGCGCTTCCAGCCGGTCCAGGTCGATGAGCCCAGCATCGACGAGACGATCCAGATCCTGACCGGGGTCCGGCCCCTCTACGAGGAGCACCACCGGCTCAAGATCAGCGACGAGGCGCTCAAGGCCGCCGCGAACCTGGCCGCCCGCTACGTGCCCGACCGGTTCATGCCCGACAAGGCCATCGACCTGATCGACGAGGCCTCGTCCCGCGTCCGGATGACCCGCTCCGCCGCCCCGCCCAGCCTGAAGGAGGCGATGCTCGGCCTGCAGTCGCTGCAGCGAGAGTTGGAGGCGGCCGTCAACGGGCAAGAATTCGAGATGGCCGCCGAGTTGCGCGACCGCGAGCGCAAGCTGCGGGAGCGGATCGACTCCCAAGAGCAGGAGATGAAGGACGCCCGGGGCGAGGAGGAGACCTACGTCACCGAAGAGGACGTGGCTCAGGTCGTCGCGATGTGGACGGGTATCCCCCTGGTCCGGATCGCCGGTGAGGAGTCGGAGCGGCTGCTCCACATGGAGTCGGTCCTGCACGAGCGGATCATCGGCCAGGAAGAGGCGATCGCGACCCTCAGCAAGGCCGTCCGCCGGGCCCGGGCCGGGATCAAGGACCCCCGCCGCCCGATCGGCAGCTTCATCTTCCTCGGACCCACCGGGGTCGGCAAGAGCGAGCTGGCCAAGGCCTTGGCCGAGTTCATGTTCGGGTCCGAGGACCACCTGATCAAGATCGACATGTCGGAGTTCATGGAGCGTCACGCGGTCAGCCGCTTGGTCGGGGCGCCCCCGGGCTACGTCGGCTACGAAGAGGGTGGCCAGCTCACCGAGGCGGTGCGGCGCAAGTCCTACTCGGTGATCCTGCTCGACGAGATCGAGAAGGCCCACCCGGAAGCCTTCAACATGCTGCTCCAGATCATGGAGGACGGGAACCTGGCCGACGCCAAGGGGCGCGAGGTCGATTTCCGGAACACCATCATCATCATGACGTCCAACGTCGGGGCCGAGCAGATCAGCCGGGACATGACCCTCGGGTTCGCCTTCAAGGAGGACCCGGACAAGACCCAGCAGCGCGAATACGACACGATGCGGGACAAGGTCACGGGCCAGCTCAAGCAGACCTTCCGGCCAGAGTTCCTGAACCGGATCGATGCCGTCGTCGTCTTCCACTCCCTGACCCCGGAGCAGATCCGGGAGATCGTGGCCTTGGAGTTGGAGCGGGTCCGGCGGCAACTCGCTGAACAGGACATCATGCTCGAGGTGACGACCGAGGCCATGGACCTGATCGGGGTCCGGGGCTACGACCACACCTACGGGGCCCGGCCGCTGCGCCGGATCATCCAGAACCTGATCGAGGACCCGCTGGCCGAGGGACTCCTCAATGGCCGCTTCCAGGCGGGCAATACCGTCAAGGTCGAGGTCGAGGAGGAGCTGCTCAAGGTGACGGTCGCGGAGGTCGCCGAGGCGGAAGCGCTGGAGCCCGTGGGCGTCGCCTGACGCGACCGACTCTGACGCGACACCGGGCGGTCCATGAACGAGGGGGTGTGCCACTGGCCACCCCCTCGTCGTTGTCCCGATGGGGACTCCCGCCAGGGTCCTCCCCGTCCATTCACACCGGAAGGAATCGTCGTGGCCAAGCCGAAGACGCAGTGGGTCTGCCAGCAGTGCGGCACGACGAGTCCCGGATACCTGGGACGGTGTCCGGGGTGTAGTTCCTGGAACTCGATGGTCGAGACGATCGAGGAACGCCGTCCCGGCGGTGGCGGCGCGCGAACGAGCCGGGCCGCCGAACGGGCCCAGCCGCTCGGGGAGGTCGGCTCGGCGGAGGGACACCGGGTGAACGTCCCGATCGGGGAGTTCAACCGGGTCCTCGGCGGCGGGCTCGTGCCCGGCTCGCTTGTCCTGATCGGCGGCGACCCGGGGATCGGCAAATCGACGCTGGTCCTCCAGGCGGCGGCCGGGATCGCCGCACAATCCGGGACCGTGTTGTACGTCTCGGCCGAGGAGTCGGCGCAGCAGATCAAGCTGCGCGCCGAACGGTTGGCGGTGCCGATGGACGACCTGTGGGTCCTCTCCGAGACGAACCTGACCGCGGTGATCGAGGCGGCGGAGGAGCAGCGGCCCGCCCTGCTGATCGTCGACTCGATCCAGACCGTCTGGGTCGACGACATCACCTCGGCGGCGGGCAGCGTCTCCCAGGTACGAGAATGCACGGCCCGCCTGATGCAGTGGGCCAAACCACGCAACATCCCGGTCATGCTGATCGGTCACGTCACTAAAGAGGGGACGATCGCCGGGCCCCGGGTGCTGGAGCACATGGTCGATGCGGTGCTGTACCTGGAAGGGGACCGGTTCCACCAGTACCGCATCCTGCGCGGGGTGAAGAACCGGTTCGGCTCGACCGACGAGGTCGGCGTCTTCGAGATGGCCGACGCCGGGCTGCGGGAGGTCCGCAGCCCGTCCGAGGCGTTCCTGGAAGAGCGGCGCGACGGCACCTCGGGTTCGACCGTGGCGGTGACGATGGAGGGCACGCGGCCGATCCTGGTCGAGATGCAGGCCCTGACGACCTCGACCTCGTTCGGCCTGCCGCGCCGGACCGCGAACGGCCTGGAGGCGAACCGCCTCCAACTCCTGGTGGCAGTCCTCCAGAAGCGGGTCGGCCTGGCACTCGGTGGTCAGGACATCTACGCCAACGTCGTCGGCGGCCTGCGGATCGCGGAGCCCGCTTCCGACTTGGCAGTGGCGACGGCGATCGCCTCCAGCTTCCGTGACCGGCCGGTGGACGGGAGGACGGCCCTGATCGGCGAGGTCGGCCTATCGGGCGAACTGCGGTCGGTCCACCACATCGACCGGCGGGTGAACGAGGCGGCCCGGCTCGGTTTCCAGCGGGTGATCGTCCCCCGGGCCTCCCTCCGCCAGCGCGGCGGCGACGCTGCCGGAGTCGAGACGGTGCGGGTGGGCACGCTGGCGGAAGCGATCGAGGCCGCGATGGCGTAGGGTCTGTTCGCGGACACACCCCCAGCGCCGGATGGCGGTGTGGGAGATCGTGGCGACCGGTTGTCCAATCTATCGGTCGCCGTCTGGACCGGGTGAGGCCGTGGGGCACCGCGGGGCGGAAGGGGTCCACGAGGTGGTGGAGTTGGGGCGGGCACCGTTCTCCAATCTGGCCCGTTCTATTGAGGAGGGCTCGATCGGCGCTGGGGAGATGGTTGCGGCGCGTTGGGTTGCCATGGAGAAATCTGAGGATGGCATCCCTGATTGAACGGCACCGGCAGGGATAACCGTCGAGTTTGGCGGGATCGACATGATGCGGGTCGAGCAGGGAACGATCGCTGAGTACTGGTTGAGTTCCGACGGTGCCCACCCGATGGCGCAGCTCGGGATGGTCTAACCAGGAGCGACGACCGGAGTCATAGACGACGTTGAATCGGCGGTCGTGCGGAGGGAGGGGACGTTGGCGCGGGTGATCGTGGGAATGACGATGTCGTTGGACGGTTTCGTCAGCGACCGGAATGGCGAGGTGGGTCGCCTTTACCCGGATATGGAGGCGATGCGGCAAAGCGAGCAGTTGCACCAGGCGATCGGATCGACAGGGGCGGTGGCGATGGGCCGCCGTTCCCACGAGATGGGACGCGGTGACTACACGGGATACGAGTTCCAGGTGCCGATCTTCGTCCTCACGCACCGAGCACCGGAGCAGGTCGCGAAGGGAGAGAACGACTCGCTTACCTTTACCTTCGTCACCGAAGGTGTCGAGCGGGTGATCGATCAGGCGAAGGCGGCCGCGGGCGACAAGGACGTGACGGTGGTCGGCGGCGCGAGCGTCATCCACCAATGCATCGAGGCCGGTTTGGCGGACGAGTTGCACATCGACCTCCGCTCCGTCCTCCTCGGCGAAGGTCTCCGGTTGTTCGATCGGTCGGATGCCCCGCCGATCGAACTGGAACCGTTCGGAGTGAGCGAGTCGCCGGGCGTTACGCACTTGCGGTATCGCGTGAGGAAATGAGGGGCACCGCGAGCCTGGGATTGGGCACCCCGGCCAAGGCGGCCACCAGACTGAACGGGATGGAGGAAGGCCGGGACCGGACCGGATGGCGCCACCGCGAGGACGACGCCTGGCACGGCTGGCGACGACTGCGTGGCGGGTGCCTGGGCGACGATGGACGTGTTCGACGCGTCTGACCCCGCCCGTCTTCGCGCGGGCGCCCGTCTTCTCCCCGGAGTCCTCCCCTCACTCAGGCAGGAGCCCTATCGTGCGGGTGGGCTCGGACCAGGGTCTGGCCGTCCGTTCAGCTCCCGGTGGGCCAACGTGTAGCTGCCAGGGCGAGGAGCTCGTCCGTGAGTCGGTCCGCGGCGTCGGAGCGCCCGATGGCTCGGGCGCGGGCGGACATCGTCGCCAGCGTCTCCGGGTCGGCGAGGAGGCGTTCAATCTCGGTCCGGAGCCGGTCCGGGGTGGCCTCGGCCTGGGGCAGGACGATGGCCGCCCCGGCATCGGCGAGCAGGCGGGCGTTGTGGGTCTGCTCGTCACCCCCGGTGCCAGGGAGGGGGATCAGGATGGCGGGCTTTCCGAGCCGGGCCAGCTCGGCGACGGTCCCCGCCCCGGCCCGGCCGATGACTAGGGCGGCCGCCGCGTAGACATCGGCCATCTCGTCGCGGACGTATTCCCGGACCTGGTAGCGACGCTGGATTTCATCTGGCCAGGTCGCGCGGCGAGCGCGCGCCGCCTGGGCGTCGTCGTTGGCTCCGGCCGGGCCCGTCTGGTGGAGGATTTGGGTTCGGTCCAGGAGATCCGGGAGCAACGCCCCGATGCGGTCGTTCAGGGGAGAGGCGCCCCGGGCGCCGCCGGTGACGTAGACCGCCGGCAGATCGGGGGTGAAGCCGAACGCCGACCGTCCCCGGGCCACGTCGCCGTCGAGGAGGGACGGGCGGACGGGATTGCCGGTGACGACCACCCGGGCGCGCGCCCGGCTCCCAGCGGCCAGCCGAGCGGTCTCCTCGTATGAGACCGCCAGGACATCGGCGAAGCGCATCGTGATCCTTGTCGCCAGGCCGAGGATGGCGGTCTGCTCGTGGGTGAGGACGGGGATGGAGCGGGCCGCCGCCAGGACCGTCGGGACGCTGACGAATCCCCCGGTCCCCAGGACCACGTCCGGCCGGTGACGGCGCAGGAGGTGCCAGGCCTGGCCGAGACCGACCGGGATCCGGGCCAGGTCGGCCGGGGTCTTGCGATCGACGTAGCGGCGCAGCTTGCCGGTCTGGATGGCGGCGAAGGGGATGCCGGCGTGGCGGGCGGTTTCGCCCTCGACGCCGGAGACGCTGCCGATCCACAGGGGGTCGATGGCGATGCCCCGGGCGGCCAAGACTTCCAGCACCGCCATCGCGGGGAGGACGTGACCTCCGGTCCCGCCCCCGGCGATCACCAGGCGAAGTGGCCGATCCGTTGTCATATGCCGTCCCATCCCCCCACTCGCCACCGAGTATACGGCGGCGGCCGTGGTACCATCGCCCCACGATCGGCCCATTCCCCATCCCGCACGGAGCAGCCCGAACCATGCAGACCGACCAGCAGCAGGGTATCCGCGATGCCCTCGTGGCCCGCCAGGAGCAGCTCCAGGGTGAACTGGACCGCTTGACGTCCGAGATGCGGGACCTCGGGGCCGACCAGGAGGCCGAGCGCGGAAGCGTCGGCAACCACTCCGCCGACGACGGCAGCGATGTCAACGAGCAGGAGCGCATCCTGACGATCAGCAACGACCTCAACGACATGCTGAGCGAGGTCAACGGGGCGATGGTGCGTCTCGACGAGGGCACCTACGGCACCTGTGTCCGGTGCGGCAAGCCGATCAACCCAGAGCGACTCGAAGCCTTTCCATGGGTGCAGCACGACGTGGAGTGCCAGGCCATCATGGAGCGCGAGGCCGGCCTCCAGGTGCAGCGGTAACGTGCTGGCGGAGACCAGGTGACCGCGAGATGACCGACTCCCCAACCGGGCGAGGCCTCGCGGTCCCCGCGATCGTCATGTCCGTCGCCGCAATCGACCAAGTCACGAAGGTCCTCGTGACCCGATCGCTCGGCCCAGGCTCGGGCCGGGACGATGTGCCGCTCCTCGGGGATCTCGTCACGCTGGCGTACACGAGGAACACGGGCATCGCCTTCGGCTTCCTGGCCGGGGCCGGGGCCGTCCTCACGATCGGCGTCCTGGCCCTGACCGTCGCGGTGGCGATCTTCGCCTGGCGCGGCCGGAGCGGGATGACCGGGGAACGGATCGGGGTGGCGCTGGTGCTGGGCGGTGCGATCGGGAACCTGATCGACCGGGCCCGCTTGGGATACGTGGTCGACTTCGTCTCGGCCGGAGCCTGGCCGGCGTTCAACGTCGCCGACGCCGCCATCACGACCGGCGTGGTGGTCGTGGCCAGCACCCTCCTTCGAGCCGGACCGGCTCCCCCCGCCACGCTGCCGATGCCGCCGTCGAGCCGTGGCCGGGGCCGCGGGCGTGATGACCATTCCTCGCCCGCCCGCGACCGGGCCACTTCGGTTGGTAACCATGGTTGACCACATCCCGGCAACCGAGGAACGGGGTGACGCCTGGTCGGACGACCTCGACGAGTTCGACGACGAGGACGACACCGTCGCGGCGGCCGGCGGGTCGGCCGTCACCGGTCCCGGTGAGGTCGTGATCGCACCCGCCACGGAGGACCGGGACGACCGGTTGGACAAACTCGTCGCCCGCCACTTGCCCGACCGCAGCCGGACATTCGTCCGCCAGTTGATCGAGGATGGCCACGTCCTCGTCGACGGGTTGGTCCGGCGACCGTCGTTCTCGGTCACACCCGGGCAACGGATCACCGTGTCGATCCCGCCGCCCGCCCCGGAACTGATCGCCCGTCCGGAGCCGATCCCGCTCACGGTCGTCTACGAGGACGACCACGTGCTGGTGATCGACAAGCCGGCCGGGATGGTCGTCCACCCCGCCCCGGGCCACCCGACCGGTACCCTGGTCAACGCGGTCCTCCACCACGACCCATCGATCACGGTCGGCAACCGCCTCCGCCCGGGCATCGTCCACCGCCTCGACAAGGACACCTCCGGCCTGATCGTCGTCGCCAAGACGGACCGGGCCCGCAACGGCCTGGTGGCCCAGTGGCAGGCCCGGACGGTGGACAAGGGCTATGTGGCCCTGGTCTTCGGCACCGTGCCGGACGACGAGGCCACGGTCGATGCGCCGATCGGTCGCCACCCGACGCAGCGACAGCGGATGGCCGTCGTCCGGACCGGCCGACCGGCGGTGACCCACTTCCGGGTCACCGAGCGTTTCGAGCGCTACACCATGCTCGACCTCTCGATCGAGACCGGGCGGACGCACCAGATCCGCGTCCACATGGCCTTCATCGGTCATCCCGTCGTCGGCGACACGGTCTACGGCGCGGACCGGCAGGGGATCCGGGTTGGCAAACGGCACCTGCTGCATGCTGCCCGCCTCGGCTTCGACCTGCCGACTGGCGAGCGGAAGACGTTCCACTCGGCCCTGCCACCGGCCGTTACGGCGATCCTGAACCGGTTACGAGACGACGAGCGGTGACTTGGGCAGGGGACGGGACGGCGCCAGTTCCGGTCGGGCGCCCCGCTGACCTGATCCGGACGCTCTACGACGCGGCCCTGGCCGCCGTCCAGCCAGACACGTGCGTGGCGCGGACGCTGGTCCGGGACCGGAGTGGACTGTGGTTGGGCGGCCGTTCCTGGCCGGTCACCGGGCGAGTCTGGGTGGTCGGGGCGGGGAAGGCGGCGACCGGCATGGCCCGGGCCGTGGAAGCCGTCTGCGGTGACCTCGTCACCGGTGGACTGGTCATCACCAAAGATGGGCACGCGTCGCCCCCATTGCCAGCTACGGTGCGCGTGGTCGAAGCATCCCACCCGTTGCCGGACGCCCGGGGTATCGCGGCCACCGCCGAGGTGCTCGCGATGCTCGCTTCGTCGGGACCGGCCGACGTCGTCGTGGCGGTGATCTCCGGCGGCGGTTCGGCGCTGTTGGAGGCGCCGGTCGATGGAGTGTCGATCGAGGACCTGGTGACGACGACCGATCTCTTGCTCCGGGCCGGGGCGCCGATCGAGGCCCTGAACCAAGTGCGGCGGCCGTTGAGCCGGGTCAAGGGCGGTGGTCTGCGCCGGGCGGCTGGGCCGGCTACCACATTGACATTGGTCCTCTCGGACGTGATCGGCAACGACCCCGACACCATCGCCAGTGGCCCGACCGTGGTGGCCGCCGCCCCGCCCTCCGCCGCACTGGAAACGCTGGCGCGGTATGGCGTGCTGGGTCGGGTCCCGGTCGCCGTGTTGAGTGCACTGGAGCGCCGTATCGACGAATCAGGCGGGCGAGACAGGGGATCCGACTCGGGACTGGGACCTGCCGCGTACGTGGTGATCGGGGACAACGACGCGGCGTTGGACGCGGCGACCGGGACGGCACGAGCGGCGGGCCACCGGGTCGAAACTATCTGGCGAGGCCGGTCGGGAGAAGCGGGCGACCTCGCTCGGGAGTGGGTTGCCGCCTGTCACTCGGCGCCTGTCGATGTGGATCTCCTGATCGGTGGTGGCGAGGCGACGGTCACCGTGCGAGGCGATGGGGTCGGGGGCCGCAACACGGAGTTCGCCGTCGCGGCCGCCCTCGCGATGGAGGAACATGGCCCGGCCGGCTGGACGATCGCGAGCCTGGCCACCGATGGCCAGGACGGGCCGACGGGAGTCGCCGGTGGGATCGTCGACGGCCAGACGGTGGCCCGCGCGGTCGCCGCCGGGGTCGATGTCCGGGCCGCGCTGGCCACGAACGACACGCTGCGTGTCCTTGAGGCGGCGGGTGGCACCGTCGCACCCGGTCCGACCGGGACCAACGTCAACGATCTCTACGCCGGCGTGAGGGTCCGTTGAGCCCCACCTGCCCACCATCACCTCACCACGGATCGTGAGGAACCGAACGTGCGACGTGACGGGGACGACGACACGATCGGCTGGAGGTGCGGATGACCGACGGGACGATCCCGGTGATCCTCGACGTGGACCCGGGTGTGGACGACGCGGTGGCGCTGGCGGCGGCCCTCGGCGAACCATCCCTATCGATCGAGGCAATCACGACCCTGGCCGGCAATGTCGGGGTGGAGATGACCACCGCCAACACGCTGGCGATCCTGGACTGGCTCGGGGCACCCGAGATCCCTGTACACCGGGGCGCCAGCCGTCCCCTGATTCGGACCCCGCACGACGCGACCTACTTCCACGGTTCAGACGGTCTCGGTGAGAGTGGCTTCGCGGTCTCTACCCGTGCCCTGGCGGCCGATCGGGGTCCGGCGGCCATCGTCCGCCACGCCATGGCCCGGCCGGGGCAGATCACCCTGGTCTGTCTCGGCCCGCTGACCAACCTGGCCATCGCTCTCAATGTGGTGCCCTGGCTGCCGGAGCTCCTCCGCTCGGTGGTCGTGATGGGGGGAGCATTCGAGCGGGGCGGCAATGTGACGCCGTTCGCCGAGTTCAACGTCTTCGCCGATCCCGAGGCGGCCGCCCAGGTCTTCGGGGCGCCGTTCCCAGACATCACCGTGGTCGGGCTCGACGTGACCGAGCGCGTGGCGATCGACCGGCCGGGATGGGAGCGTTTGCGGGATTCCCGGGGCGGAGCGGCCGAACTCGTCTACCGGATGGCACGTCGCTCGTTCGCCGAGCGGGGGGTGGAGGTCTTCGCCCTCCACGATCCGCTGGCGGTCGCGGTCGCGGCCCGGCCCGACCTGGTGACGACCACCGGGGGACGGGTCGATGTCGCCCTGGGCGAGGCCGAGCGAGGCAAGACCACGCTCCGAGTCGGGGGCGAGACCAAGGTCGCGCTCGAGGTCAACGTCACGGCCTTCGGTGAATGGTTCCAGGCGGCGTTGGGGCTCGACGACACGGTCACCCGGGCAGCGCCGGTCTGACCAGAGCGGCAACATTCAGCGCACCAAGGCGAATAGGGGATGACGGGGCCTGTTCAAGACGACGAGATCGTGGTATTCCACGGAGGAGCGGAGTCCTCGCCGGCCGCGGATGAACGGGTTGGTGGCGTGGGGAGCCCCACGTCGTGGGATGAGGGAGTGCGCCATGGCCGACGACCGTCTGCTGATGGAGGAGTCTTCGCTCCAGGACCGGGACCTGCTGCAACGCTTGAGCCTCTACTTCGATGCGTTGGATTCACGTCTGCGGCAGGGGCAGGGGTGGTTCATCTTCAACGCCCGGGGGGGACGCTCCGGCCGGATCATGGCCTTCATCCAGGAGCGAGTACTGACGGTCGGGGACGATGTCTCGTCCTGCATCATGCCTTGGAAGGAATTCGCCCTGTCAGCCTACGTGCGGGAGGTCGGATTGCCCGAGTTGGCCCCGGCCGTGGACGGCAATTCCCGGGTTCGCCACGAGTACGACCTGGCGAGCCAGATCACCCGTGGCACGCAGGCCCAAATGCTGAATGCCGACCTGCTCGTCCTCTCCGGCCTGCGTCCGACCCACCGTCACGAGGCGCTCGTCCTCGACGAGACCCTGGAAGGGCGGTACCGGCAGCGGCTGGCCACGATCGTGCTGGTGCCGGACCAACCGCAGGCATTAGAGGCCGAGTTCCGCTCGGTCGATCCCAGCCGGGCCTATTGGGACAGGCTCTTCCACCGGATGTACGAGACGAGTCTGATCGCGGTCTGATCGTTACGGTGTAGTTGATGGGGAGAACTTGACGGATGCGAGAGAACAGATGGGTGGGAACGGGGCGGACCGTCGTGGTGGCGGTCGCGATGCTCATGATCGCCGCGTTGGCCGGCGGGGGCACGCTCGCTCGGCAAGGTGCGACGCCGACAGTTCCGGCGGACGTCCCGGCGGCGTCGGAATGCATCGTGGAACCCCTCGAAGCGGGCGATCTCTTGCCATTGCTCACCTCGAACTCCGGCGGTGACGACCTCCTGGCACGGGAGCCGGTCGCCGAGGCGTCATTGCCGACCGGACCCGAGGCGACCGCCGAGGAAACGGCCGGGATCACCGCGTCCGTCCGGCAACTCGTGGCCTGCGCGAACGCGCGTGACCCGTTCCGGATCGTGGCCCTGCTGTCCCCGGACTTCCAAGTCGCCCTGGCGGGCGCCGTCCTCGGGTTGCAATCCCAGATCGAGGGAGACGACCCGGAAGCCGATGTCCAGGCGACCCTGGAAGAGCGCTTCCCGGTCCCGATCAATGTCGAGGACGTCGATGCCGAGCAGCAGGTGGCGATGATCCCGATTCGGGATGCCCGGCTCCTGACCGACGGCCGGGTCGGTGCCATCCTCGAACCGGTGGTCGAGGGTGTCGACGCGCCGGTCGCCTTCTTCGTGACCTTCGTGCTGAGCGAGGACACCTGGCTGATCGATGACGTCTCCGTCATCGCGAGCCAGGGGTCCGGTACGCCGGAGGCGACGCCGGGGAGTTGACGGGACGGGGCCCATCGATCTCGGAGGCGAGGACAGGTCGGCCCGGCCGGTCCCGCTCGGGTGCCCTACGAGGAGCGACTGAGGACGAAGTCGGCGTAGTCAGAGAGCATCCCGGCGACGTCCCGGCGGTGGAGCGGCATGATCTCCGCTTTCGCCCGTGCCACGTGCCGTTCGGCCTCATCGGACGCTTCGTCGAGGGCGCCCGAGGCCCGGATGCGTGTCACGAGGCGGTCGATCGCCGCGGCGTCGTTTTCGTTCCCCGCGATCACGTCCTCCAGGGCCTGCCGATCGGAGGCACCCGGCGACAGGGCCTCGGCGAAGATCATCGTCGGGAGGGTGACCACGCCCTCGCGCAGGTCATTGCCAGCGGGCTTGCCGAGGACATCTTCGCTGGCGCGGAAATCGAGCACGTCATCGATGATCTGGTAGGCCAGGCCGATGTGCATCCCGAACGCCCGAAGCCGGCCCAGCCCGTCGTCGTCCGCTTCACCGAGGTAGGCACCCATCTCGGCCGCGCCCGCGAACAGGGATGCCGTCTTGCCATAGATGCGTCGTTGGTACTCGTCCCGGGTCTGATCGAGCCGGTGGGCGTCGAACATCTCCCGGAGCTGCCCATCGCAGATGTCGCCGAGGGTCGAGGCGAAGATGGAGACGATCCGCGGGATCTCCGTCTCGGCGGCGAGGATCGCCGATTGGGCAAAGAGATAATCTCCGACCAGGATCACCGCGCCCGAGCTGAGGGACGAGTTCAGGGTCGGCTGGCCCCGGCGGAGGGCCGCGTGGTCGATGCTGTCGTCGTGGATCAGCGACGCGATGTGCAGGAGTTCGACACCCGCGGCGGCCGGGACGACCCTATCCATCGACGGGCAGAACGCGCGGTTAGCGAGGATGAGCAAGAGGGGTCGGAGGCGCTTGCCGCGGGCGGCGACGATGTCGCCGAGCAGCGAGGCCACGAGCGGATAGTCTACCGACCCGGCCCGGATGACCCGCTCGTCGACGCGGCCGAGGTCATCGGCGACGCAATCGAAGACACCCTGGATGTCGCGCACGGAGGACGTCACGCGGTCAGTTCCAAACGGCTAGCGACCGCTCCGGCGACCGATTGTGAAAATCGGTACGGACTCCCGGATTATCCGCGTCGCCGAGCGACCCTGTCAATCACGACGGTGTCCCGCCGACACCGTATGCTACACTCGGGCACGTTCGCCCAGCAATCCGCCCCGTACGTGGTTCCGATGTCGCGACATCGTCACGGCCACGCTTGAGAACCTCGCTGGACGATTCGCCCCCCCGAATTTTCGCGGTACGACGATGGGCAGCCTGTGATGTCAGCCGATCCCCAGGCGGCGAACGATACGGTCTTGTCGCGGACGCCCGCGTCCGAGCGGCCGTTGGCGAGGCGGGAGACCGTCCGGACCCCGGGTGGCGCCCGTGGCGTCCGGCCTCCCCGGTCCAGGCCGTGGGACGCGATCAGCTGGTGGTACAGCGCGCTGATCGTGGTGCCGTTACTCATCGTCACGGCGTCGGTGGTGCTCCGGAGCGCCGAGGGTGAGAAGCGGGCGAGGGTGCTCGTGATGGACGAGTACACCGGCGCCGTCCTCCCCAATGCCAATGTGTCCTTGGGAGCCGCGACGGGCACGACCGACAGCATGGGACTAGTCCGGCTGGCTCGATCGGGTGAGGCCATGCCACTGTCCGCCTCGATGGCCGGGTACACGGCGGCGAATGCCGATGTGACCGGATCGGGCGATGGAATGATCCGGGTCGTCCTCCGGCCAGCCTACGTCGATGGCACATTGCGCGACGAGGTGAGTGGGCAGCCGATCTCCGGCGCGAAGGTCTCGGTGGCTAGCACCGGCCAAGCCACCTCCACGGCTGAGGATGGCAGCTTCCGGTTGGAAGGCGTCGCCCCGGGGTCAGTAGTGTCCATCGATGCCGGTGATCACGGTGTGGTCGAGCAAACGGTCGGCCAGCAGACCGCGATGACCGTGTCGATGCGCAAGACGATCGTGGTCGGCCAGATCCTCGCGACCGGAGGGACACCGCTCGAAGGCGCGGTCGTCCATGCTGGGACGGTGACGGCCGTGACGGACGCGGAAGGCCGCTACCGGCTCACCGGTGCGGGTGACGCCGCCGAGGTCCTGGTCTCCGCCTCCGGGTACGGCGACGTGACGGCACCGATCGCCGCCGACCGGGTCGTCAACGCGACCCTGGAGCAGACGGTGATCAGGGCACTGTACGCCAACCAGTTCACGTTGTCCGACCCGGTGAAGGTCGCCAGCTTGATCGAGCAGATCGACACGACGGCCGCCAACGCCCTGGTCGTCGATGTCAAGCAAGACTCTATCTACTATGACAGCCAGGTGCCGTTCTTCCGGCAGATCGACGACGACTTCGACGGGATGATCGCCCCGCTCTACGACCCCGCCGAATTGCTCGCCCAACTGCGGGAACATGACATCTACACCATCGCCCGGATGGTGGTGTTCAAGGACCCGATCGTCGCCGAGGCGCGGCCCGACCTCGCGGTCGGCGACGACGTGACCGGTGGCTCCTGGCGAGACTACAACGACGCGGCCTGGGTCAACGCCTTCAATGAAGAGTTGTGGGACGCGAATATCGAGCTGGCGTTGGAGCTGGGCGGCCTCGGCTTCGACGAAGTCCAGTACGATTACGTCCGCTTCCCCTCCGATGGCGATCTGACCACCGCCAACTTCGGACCCGACTACAGCCAAGGAGCCCGTGAGGGTGCGATCACCGGGTTTTTCGAGCGCAGTTCTGAGCGAATTCGACCGACCGGAGTCAAACTGGCCGCCGACCTCTTCGCGATGATCGCGCTCCAGGACAACGACCAGGGCATCGGCCAGCGTCTGGTCCAGATCGCGCCGCTGGTCGATTACATCTGCTTGATGATCTACCCGTCGCACTACGTCGAGGGCAACATCGACTCGGCCGATGGCCACCCCAACAACTTCCCGTACGAGACCGTCCTCGAGACACTCCAACGCGGCGAGGAATTGATCCCGGGTACGGCGGCCAAGCAGCGGCCGTGGTTGCAAGACTTCTCGCAGGCGGACGAGACGCGCCGCGAGTACACGGCCGACGATGTCGCGGCCCAGATCCGGGCGACCGAAGAATTCGGGGCGAGCGGCTGGTTGTTGTGGAACGCGGCCAATGTCTATTCGGTCGAGGCGTTCCCCGATTCGTCGACGTAGGCTGCTCATCTCATGGCCAAAACGTCATCCCCGGTTCGGACCCGTCGCGGCATAGGCCGGGCACGGCTCGGCCTCCCCACCACGAATCCCGCCGCCGTGGATGGCGCCGCGGGGAGCGTGCCCGCCTTCCAGCTTGTTCCGGTGCTGCGTGCCCTGCGACCGGTGCAGTGGATCAAGAATGGGGTGGTCCTGGCGGCGCTCGTCTTCGACCGGCGATTCTTCGAGATCGACCGGCTGTTGCTCGCCGCGGCCGCCGTGGTGGCGTTTTGCCTCGTCGCCAGCTCGATGTACCTGATCAACGACGTCCGGGATGTCGAGGGCGACCGGATGCACCCCCGCAAGCGGTTTCGGCCGATCGCCGCTGGCGAGGTCGCGCCGCGTTTCGCGCTCGGGCTGTCGGCCCTCCTGATGGTCTCCAGCTTGGCGCTGAGCTTCGCGATCACGTGGCAGTTCGGGCTCGTGATCGCGGCCTACGGCGCGTTGATGGTCGCCTACTCCGGTGGCCTGAAGCGGATGGTGATCCTCGACGTCTTCGCCATCGCGGCCGGGTTCGTCCTGCGGGCGGCTGGCGGGGCGGTGGCCATCGGTGTCCCGATCTCACCGTGGCTCTACGTCTGCACGATGCTAGCGGCCCTGTTGATCGGGTTCGGCAAACGCCGCCATGAATTGGGCCTGCTGGGCGAGCATGCCGCCGCCCACCGCGCCAACCTGGATGCCTACTCCATCCCGCTCCTGGACCAGTTCATCGCCATCGTCGCCGCCTCGACCGTCATGGCCTACGCGCTGTACACGTTCGACGCGGCCGCGGTGCCGGACAACCAGACGATGATGCTGACACTGCCGTTCGTCATCTATGGCGTGTTCCGCTACCTGTATCTGATCTACCGGCGCCACCTCGGCGGCAGTCCGGAATCGTTGATGTTCGTCGATCGCCCGCTCCTGGCCAGCGTCATCGGCTGGGCGGCGTCGAGCGCGGTGATCCTCTACCTCTGGTCCTGACGGCGACGACGGCCACATCGAGTCGCACCGCCGGCCGCCGATCCCGCCCTCGTCGCTCGACCACGAGACCGTCCCCCCACTTCGGGAGGACGGTCTCGTGGTCGGAGAGCGATCGGCATTGGGACTATCGACGCTTTCTCGGCGATAGTTGACACGTGGTGTAGCAGACTTCCCGACCACCAGTGTATAATGACGTCACGTGGGGCAGATACCCTCGGGCCCGAGAGTGCCATCGACGTGGCCAATGGGCGCCAATCGCCCTGGCACGTCGACTGCCTAGCGGACGGGCAGATATGGGTGACACTGGGAAGAAGAGGAGGCGACATGTACGTGGTGAAGCGGGTGCGCGGTCGTGACCCGCTGCGGATCCAGCAAGAGATGGAAGAGTTGTTTCGGGCCCTGATCCCGGGTCGCCCGGCGTTCGCCGCCGGGGTATCGAGTGTCTGGCGACCGCCGCTGGAGGTCTTCGAGACTGACCGGGCCTTGGTCGTCCGGGCGGAGATCGCCGGGATGGACGAAGAGCGACTCGAGGTCGGTGTCGAGGGAGACAGGCTCACCATCTACGGTGAGCGACCCGAGCGCCCCCACGCCGAGCGCAGGTCGTATCACGAGGCCCATGTCGTCTACGGGGCATTCGGGGCAGACGTCTTCTTGCCATTCCCGATCGACGCTGTCCGGGCCGAGGCCGAATATCGCGACGGGTTCTTGGAGATCGTGTTGCCCCGGCAGGCCGCCCGCGCCATCATCGCCCGTCGCTCAGGCGAGGTCGCGGTCACCGCTGGTATCCGAGACCAGGACGGAAGGGACTCAAACCATGGACGATGACAACCGACGTGACGAATCCGTCCAGGAGGATGACACCACGCGGGAGACTGACGAGGGACCTATGCCGCTCGCCGGCACGGAAAGGACCACGGACACGGATACGATCCGGGACACCCAGACCGCCGATGAGACCGACGGCGCCACGCCGGACGGCATCGTGATCGAGGACGCCGTCGAGGTATCGGGAACGGACCAAGAGGCTTCCACCATGGAAGATCTGCCCGTCCTGCCGTTGCGGGGCACCGTCGTCTTCCCCCTGACCGTGGTGCCGTTGGCGGCGGCCCAGGCGCGCTCGCTGCGGCTGATCGACCATGTGATGTCCGGTGATCGCCGCGTCGCACTGGTGTTGCAGAAGGACGACGAGCAGGAAGGCGCCGGTCCGGACGACGTGCTGCGGATCGGCACCATCGCCACCATCCACCAGATGATGCGGGTCCCCGACGGCTCTGTCCGGCTGGCGATCCAGGGCGTCGAGCGGATGCGGATCGAGCGATTCACCCAAGAGGAGCCGTTCCTCCGCGCGACCGTGGTGCCCTTCCCCGAGACGGCCGAGACCTCGGTCGAGATCGAGGCCCTCTCCCGCAACACGGTCGAACTGTTCCAGCGCCTGGTATCCCTCGTCTCGCACTTGCCGGACGAGTTGGTGACCGCCGCCTTGAATGTCGAGGACCCGCGCCATCTGGTCTACCTGGTCGCGACCAACCTCCGCATGGAGCCGGCCGAGCGGCAGTCGTTGCTGGAACTCGACTCGATCCACGCCAAGCTGGTCCAGCTCAACGCGTTCATCGCTAAGGAACTCGATGTCCTGGAACTGGGTAAGAAGATCCAGAGCGACGTGCAGGAGGAACTGGGCAAATCCCAGCGGGAGTACTACCTGCGCGAGCAGTTGAAGGCGATCCAGCGGGAACTCGGTGAGGGCGACGAGACCGAGGCCGAGCTGAGCCAACTCCGGACCAAGATCGACGAGGCCAAGATGTCAGAGGAGGCGGCCCGGGAGGCCCGGCGGGAGCTGGACCGGCTCAGCAAGCTGCCGACGGCCGCGGCCGAGTACGGGGTGATCAAGACCTACCTCGACTGGCTGACGGCACTGCCCTGGCAGACCAGCAGCGAGGGCGAGATCGATGTCGCCAAGGCGCGCCAGATCCTGGAAGAGGACCACTACGGCCTCGACCGGATCAAGGACCGGGTGCTCGAATACCTTGCCGTCCGGAAGCTGAAGCAGGACCTGCATCGCGAGGCCGGTGAGGGCGATGAGCCGATCCCGAGCCGCGAGCCGATCCTCTGCTTCGTGGGCCCACCGGGCGTCGGCAAGACGAGCCTAGCCCAATCCATCGCCCGTTCACTCGGCCGGGAGATGACCCGGATGTCGCTCGGCGGCGTCCGCGACGAGGCCGAGATCCGGGGGCACCGGCGAACCTACGTCGGCGCGATGCCGGGCCGGATCGTCCAGGCCATCCGCCGCGTCGGGACCAACGACCCCGTGTTCGTGTTGGACGAGGTCGACAAGATCGGCAATGACTGGCGGGGTGATCCCTCCTCAGCGCTGCTGGAAGTGCTCGACCCCGAGCAGAACGGCACGTTCCGGGATCACTACCTCGATGTCGCCTTCGACCTGTCGAAGGTGATGTTCATCGCCACGGCGAACCTTCTCGATCCGATCCCGGCCCCGCTGCGGGACCGGATGGAGATCATCGACCTCAACGGCTACACCGACGAGGACAAGCTACAGATCGCGCGACGGTACCTGATCCCGAAACAGTTGAAGGCCCACGGGCTGCCGCTCGACCGGTTCGAGTTCGACGAGGCGGGATTGCTCGTCGTCATCCGAGGGCACACCCGGGAAGCCGGAGTCAGGAACCTGGAGCGAGAGGTGGGCACGCTCTGCCGCAAGATCGCGACGCGACTCGCCGAGGGGCGGGACGTGAGCCCGACCATCGGGCCAGAGCAGGTGCGGGAATACCTGGGCCGGGCGCGCTTCCAGTACGAGGAGTTGGCGGCGCGGACGGCGCAACCCGGCGTCTCGATCGGTGTCGGCGTGTCGAGCGTCGGCGGGGACATCATGTTCTTGGAGGCCAGCCGTATGGCCGGCAAGGGCACGATGACCGTCACCGGCCAGCTCGGCGACGTGATGCGGGAGTCCGCCCAGGCGGCCCTGTCGTACGTCCGGTCGCGAGCGAGCGACCTGAATATCGACCCGGCCTTCTTCGAGAAGTCGGACATTCACCTCCACGTCCCGGCGGGGGCGATACCGAAGGATGGGCCGTCGGCCGGGGTCGCGATGACCACAGCGCTGGTGTCGCTGCTGTCCGGCATCCCGGTGCGCGAGGATGTCGCGATGACGGGGGAGATCACGTTACGCGGGCAGGTCCTGCCGGTCGGCGGCATCAAGGAGAAGGCGCTCGCCGCCCGGCGGGCGGGAGTGACCACGTTCGTCCTGCCACGCCGGAACGAGGTCGACCTCGACGACCTGCCCGCACCGTTGAAGGACGAGATGCGGTTCGTCCTGGCGACGACGATCGACGAGGTGTTGGCCGAGGCCTTGCCCCAACTGCGGGCGGGCCTGGCCGATCCAGAGCCGGTCATCGTGCCACCGCGGGCTTCCGATTCGCGGCGCGTCGCTGCTCAGGTCAGCGCCTAGACGCGGACCGACGGGATCGCCGGCGGGGCCATTCGGTCCGGTGACGACACGAGACGGGGCGGCCTCGGCAGGACCGAAGCCGCTCCGTCGTCCGTGACGGGGCCCAAACGTAAGTCCATGGCGCCGGGGATCAGACGAGTTTGGAAGCTCCGCGCGCCGCTTGGACGAACGAGCGAAACAGGGCGAGGTGGTCGGTATGGCGACGGAAGAGCATCTCTGGGTGCCATTGCACGCCGATGACGAACGGTCTCCGGTCGTCGGTGATTGCTTCGACGGTGTCGTCGGCGGCCCGGCCGATCACGCGGAGCCCGTCACCGACCGTGGCGATCGCCTGGTGGTGGAAGGAGTTGACCCCGACGGTCTCGCGACCGTAGATCACAGCCAGGGGGGAACCAGGCGTTACGGTGACCTCGTGGCCGATATCGTCCATGCCGAGCCGAGATTCCTGCTGGCGATGTTCGATCGTCGCCATGCCACTGGTCGGGAGATCCTGGTGCAAGGTGCCACCGTAGGCGACATTCACGAGTTGGATGCCGCGGCAGATCGCCAGGATCGGGATGCTTCTATCATTGGCGGCGGTGACCAGGTCAAGCTCGAATTGGTCGCGGAGCGGGTGAACCCCGTAGGTGGCCGGGTGCACCACGGTCTCACCGTAGCGTTCGGGCGCGACGTCACCGCCGCCGCTGAGCAAGAGTCCATCGAGACGAGTCACCAGCTCGGGGGCATTGGCGTCCTGCAGCGGCAGCACGACGGGGATCCCACCGGCCGCGAGGACCGCACCGACATAGGTCGTCGCCATCGAGTAGCGTTCGAACGTGCCATGTGACGCCACCTCGACCGACGGCGACGGGGTGATCCCGATGATGGGTTGATCAGACATGTTCGACCTCCGTGGAAGTGTGGCGGCACGATCGCCGACCTGGTCGCCCGGGGCGGGAGAAGACCGTTCGTACGGGTTGCTGACCGCATCCTACACCCGGTCGCGCGATCATGAACATCCGGTGAACGAAGCGACGATTTTTCCTTGACACCCCGGCATATGGGCGGTAAGCTACGCGGGCCCTCAAAAACGAGGTGCCGGGAGCGGCATGAACCGCGGGTCCGAGACGGGACCTGTGGCCGATCCCACCTGGCGGTGACGTTGACAAGCTGGTGACGCGCGCGGCCCCCGAGCGGGGCCGCCCGAACTGTTGACTGACGCGCGGGCCCGTGAGGGGACGCGGGTCAATTTCAGTTCGGGCGGGCTGAGTGGGTGGGGTGGCGGGGCGGACCGAAGACAGAGCGAGGGCGGGGGTGCCCGGGGCTGCCGGGCGGGACCGGGAACGGGCCGGCCG
>JACCVE010000263.1 GCA_013698285.1 Chloroflexia bacterium
CGGTCAGTGAGGCAAGCCGGGATCGCTGGCGGGGCGCATCCATCACGGGCCGGGGACCGCTCATGACCGGGATGCCGCGCGGGTCCGGCGGAGCGCCAACCAGCCGCCGCCGCCGACCAGCGCCAGCAGGCCGAGCGCGAGGGCGATCCTGCGCGGGGACACATCGTCCGCCCCGTCGTCACGGCCGACGACGCCCGATGCCAAGGACGCCGCCGGCACGGCCTGCCCGGGCGCGCCCGCACCCGGCTCGTCCGGCGCCCCCGCCAATTCGCGGACCGCGTCCAGCGTCATCACCGGCAAGTCGACCTCGCCGCCCGTCCAGGCCCAGAGGTGGACGTCGCCATCGCGGACCCGGGCGGAGCTGGCCCCGAGCGGCCACGCTTCCCACCCCTCCCCGGCAATCCGGAAATACTTCCAGAAGGGATCGCCGGCGGCCCCCTGGCAGACCGTCCGGCGACATTCTCCCAGGTCGCACCCCTCCCCTTCCAGCGAGCAGACGGCCGACCCTAGTCCGCCGAAGCCGGTCGTCACCCGCTCGGCGCCGGACCGCTCCAGCAGGTCCAGACCGCTGATCTCGTCCTCCGCGAACGGGACATACGCGTGGGTCAGCGTCCCGTCGCCGTGGACGATCACCAGTCCGGCGGCGTGGAATCCGGGAGATTCGCCGGCGGGCGACCCGGGGGGCGCCACCGTCTGGCCCGCGGTTCCCCGCCCCCCGGCGAGCAGGAGGGCGACCAGCACGAGGAACGCGGCCAAACCCGGGATCGGGGGGAGTCGCGAAGGGTCACGCCGGGCCCCCGGCCGGACGGAAGAGATCCCGAGCGAGGCCCCCGGGCCCGACAAGCGCGAGGACCGGCGGCAACGACGATCTCCCCCACCGCTACCTGGCGGCCCCGACGACGCGGCGCCCCGTCCCGTCCCGGGCACGACGGTCTAGTCCGCCGCCATCGCGGCCGGCGACGCGACGGGGGTACCCGACGAGGTGCCGGTCACGATCGGCAGCGCGAGCCCGGCCAGCGCCGGGATGGCTTGGACGGTCGCGAACAGATTGTCCTCCGGCGTCTCGGCCGTGTACCGGAAGGCGCCGGACGAGTTTTGGAAGGCCGCCAGGGCCGCCATCGCGGCGGCGGGCGCCTCTGACCCCATATCGGCCCCGGTCGCGGCCAGCGCCTGGACCACCAGGGCCGTCGAGTTGGCATCGGGGACGAGCGGGTCGGCCGGCTGGTAGGCGAAACCGCCGTCGGCCGCCTGGGCCTGGCCGAGGTACGCCAGGGCCCCGTCGATCTCCGGCCCGGTCGTCACCCCCGTCGCGACGAGGGCCTGGACGACCAGCGCGGTCGTATTGGTATCCCCCATGCCGGCGTCCGTCGAGCCATCGAAAGCCCAGGACCCATCCGGGGTCACGAACGCCCCGAACCTGCCCGCGAGGTCGGCGGCCGCCTCTCCCTCCCCAGCACCCGTCAGGGCCAGCGTCACCAGGGCCGTATCGTAGATCCCCGACCCGGCGAACCCGTCGGCCGGGATCGCCGCCAGCAGCGCCTCGACCTGGTCCTCGCCGCCGAGCAACGACGGGTCCAACCCGACCGCCACGATCGCCAGGACCGCCTTTGCCCGCTGCCCGGGCCCAGTCGCCACGTAGGCCGCCGCGTTCGCGTCGAGGTAGGCGACCGCCCGGTCGATCGCGTCGACCGCATCGACGCCCGCCGTCATCGCCGCCGCCAGGGCGATCGTCGCGTCCGCCGTCACGCCCGGATCACTCGTCCCCTCGAACCCGGGGAACCCGCCATCGTCGCCCTGGACCGCTTCCAGGTAGGCAACTGCCGCCTCTAGCCCCGATCCCGACGCGGGGGAGGCCTCTGGCGATGACACCGTTGCGGCCCCCGGCGTCCCCGCGTCCTGTGCCCGACCGGCCGCCGGCCACAGCAGCGACACCGCCATCACCAGCGCAAGCCCGGCGACACCACCGCGTCGCACCGTCTCCGAAACCCGATCTCGTCCCCACCCTCGCCGTCGATCCATCACTGGTCACCCCCTTCGATGCCTCCCCGCGGCGGCACCCATCGCCCATCCGAGACCGGTCAGAACCGATCCAGGATGCCCCGAAAACACGAAAAACCCGCTCGGGTGAGCGGGCTGCACGGCAATCCTGTCCTGTCCGTCCGACCACGGCGTCTACCGAAACCCCATGCGGGCCACGGCGCCTGATCGTCATCCTTGGCTGTCCTCCCCCTCTCGCTCGAAGGGCGTCGGACGCGACCCGCGTGGGTAATCTGGCTCCGCCCCGGCGCCCCAAACGGGCGGCCTCGGCGTCACAGTTGCGGCACAGCGCCGGATTCACACCGGCTTCCCCCACCACCGACCCGTCCCGATTCGGCAACGAGCCAATCGGACGGCGGCGGATCGCACGACACTCGGTTGTTAACGGCCCCTCGCGCCCGCCCGGCCCTCGCCCGGCGACCACCCCGGCAGTGTGGCAGCGCCCGGGGACGGTGTCAAATGCGGCGC
>JACCVE010000295.1 GCA_013698285.1 Chloroflexia bacterium
CCGTGCAGGGGACCCCGCCGACGACCGGCGCCGCCCTCGACACGCTGATCTTCTCATCCTTCAACGTCGACCAGGCCCCTCTCCAGATGCAGAACGGGGCGCTGGACCTCTACCTGTTCGGCCTCAAGACAGATGCCGCCCAGGCCCTGGCCCAGTCGGCCCCCGAACAGATCCGGCTGATCGAGGCCCCAGCCTCGACCCTCTCCCTGATCCTCAATCCCGCCCCGGCGCCGGAGGGGGAGTTGAACCCCTTCTCGATCCGCGAGATCCGCCAGGCGATGCAGTTCCTGGTGGACAGGGAGTTCGTCGCCAACGACATCTACCAGGGCCGGGCCCGGCCGATGTACAGCCCCATCGGCCCGCTCGACTTCGACCAGCTCACGGTCTTCGAGACCGTCCGTTCCCGCAACTTCCGCTACGATCCAGAGGGGGCCCGCCAGGCGATCGCCACCGCGATGGGTGCCGCCGGGGCAACGGCCGGTCCCGACGGCAAGTGGGCGTTCAACGGCCGGCCGATCGCGATCAAGCTGATCGGCCGGACCGAGGACGAGCGACGACCGATCGCGGATCTGGTCCGGGTCGCCCTGGAAGGCGTCGGGTTCCTCGTTCAACCGATCCTGCAGGAGTTCGGCCCGGCAACCCTGGCCGTCTACGCCAGCGACCCGATTACCTTCCAATGGCACGTCTACACGGAAGGCTGGGGCCGGTCCTCGTCCTCCCGCTACGACGACGACGCCCTCAACAGCTATGCCGCCCCCTGGCTCGGCAACATGCCCGGCTGGCAGGAGACGGGGTACTGGCAGTACGAGCAGGAAGACCTCGACGCCCTCGGCCAGCGCCTGTTCCGGGGCGAGTTCGCCAGCCGCGAAGAGCGCGACGAGCTGTTCCAGCAGATGATGGGCATCTCGCTCGACGAGTCCGTCCGGGTCTGGCTGGTGACCGCGATCCAGAGCTTCCCGGTCCGGACCGAGGTCGAGAACCTGACGGTCGACATCGTCGGCGGGCCCAAGTCACTGTTCGCCCTGCGGGGCGCGTCCGTCGCCGGAGCCTCCGACCTCACCGTCGGCCACCTGTGGATCTGGACGGCGCGGACCACCTGGAACCCGGTGGGTGGGTTCGGGGATGTCTACAGCTCCGATATCTACCGCAACCTGGTCGACCCGCCGCTGACGAGCCACCCCTTCACCGGCCTGCCGATCCCGTTTCGGGCCGACTTCGAGGTCGAGAACGACGGCCCGGACGGCGTGATCGAGGTGCCCGAGGACGCCGTGGTCTGGGACCCGGTCGCCGACGCCTGGACCCCGGTCGGCACGGGCATCACGGCGGTCAGCAAGGTGACGTACGACTATTCCCGCTACTTCCAGTCCACGTTCCACCATGGCCAGCCGATCACCATCGCCGACGTGATCTACCCCCTGGCCCAGAGCTTTGAGTTCGCCTACGACGAGGCGAAGATCCAGATCGAGACGGCGATCGGGATCACCTCCCGGCCCTACCTAGAAACCTTCAAGGGGTTTCGCCTGCTCGACGACGACCGGCTCGAGGTCTACGTCGATTACTGGTACTTCGAACCCGATTACATCGCCTCCTACGCCGGTCTGGCCTCGCCGGGCACCCCTTGGGAACTGCGGGCCGCGATGGATGAGGTCGTCTTCGTCGCCAGGACAGGCGCCTACACCGACACCGCCGCCGGTCGGTTCAACGTGCCCTGGCTCAGCTTGACAGTGGACCAGGACGCGCGGATCATCGAGCGGACGATGCGCCAGCTCCAGCGCGAGGAGCGCATCCCGGCCGGGTACTTCGAGATGGGCGGCCGGACGCTCGCCACCCCGGAGGAGGCCGTCGCCCGCTACGGCGCCTGCCTCGACTGGTTCGACCGGACAGGCCTGCTGGTGATCAGCAATGGCCCCTACTCCCTGACCCGCTACGACCCGCCCTCCCAATTCGCCCAGCTCGACGCGTTCCGCCCGGAGGGGTACCCCTTCGGTCCCGATGACTTCCGCTTCGGCGACCCGCCGCGCCTGAGTATCACCGCCGCTGCCCCGCCGACCGTGGCCCTCGGCGTCCCGCTCGATGTGCCCGTCACCGTCGAGGGGGACGGCACCGTGGGCCTCCGCTACGTCCTCATCGACCCCGCCAGCGGTGCCGTGGTCGCATCCGGCGAGGCCGAGGGCGAGGGCGGCGCCTTCACTGTCTCGGTCGGGGCCGACGTCACCGCGACCCTCTTCCCGAGTGTCTACCAGCTCTATCTCCTGGGGTACAGCGATGCCATCTCCCAGGTCAACGAACAGCGCGTCGACCTCACCGTTGGCATCTAAATGGTGCGGGGTGGGTCGCGCGGTCCTTGCCCGCTCGGGGGCAGCGCCCCTTGGGAGTGCGCCCCTTCATGTAGGGGAGGACCTCCCCTACGCGTACTCAGGTAACCTCGAACGGTGCGGCCTCGATGATGCGGAGCCCATGCACCCGTGGACCGCGTCGTGATCACGATCCTCCGGCCCCTGGTCATCCGGGCCATCACCCTGTTCGGGGTGTTGCTGGCGGTGTTGGCGCTGCTGGTCGTCTCGCTCGGGGCGACGGGATTCTCGGACAACCTGCTGAGAGCCCAGGTCAGCGAGCAGCTCCGGGGTGAGCGGACCACCTATGCCCAGACGATTCGGGACCCGGCCGCCCTCGAACAGACCCTCACCGAGCGGGAGGCGGAACTCGAGCGGTTTTACGGTCTCGACGACGCCTGGTACGTTCGCCTCCCGCCCCAGGTATTCCGCGTCCTGACCCTCGACCTCGGCGAGGCCCGGTCGCTCCGGACCGCCGACGGCAGCAATCGCATCTCGGCCATCATCCTGGAGCGGTTGCCGTACACCATCTTCCTCTTGACGACATCGAGCGTCATCGTCGCCGTGGTCGGCCTGCTGGTCGGGGCCAGGATGGCGACCCGGGTCGGCAGCCGGGCCGACCGCGCCCTGGCCTACGTCGCGGCTATCACCTTCGCGGTGCCGACCTGGTGGCTGGGCATTCTGCTGATCGTCGTCGTCTCCTTCCAACTCGACTGGCTCCCGGCCGGGGGGATGTACAGCGTGCCGCCCCCGACCGGGCGCTGGGACCGGACGGTGGACCTCGCCTACCATGCCATCCTGCCGATCCTGACCATGGTGCCGATCAACATCGGGCCCTATGTGTACTCGGTCCGGACGATGACCGTATCGACCGCCCAGGAGCCGCACGTCCAACTGGCCCGGGCCAAGGGGCTGCCAGAAAGCCAGATCACCCGTCGTCACGTCC
>JACCVE010000342.1 GCA_013698285.1 Chloroflexia bacterium
GAGCAGCCAGTACTCCCCGAGGACCGCGACCAGCCGCAGCGCGGTCCCGGTCTCCTGCCGCTCGACGGCCCAGGCCAGCGCCGCTTGCAGGTTCGCGTCTTCTCTCCCCAGTGCGGCGACCGTCGCCGGGTCGCCGAGCCAGTGCGGGCCGATCCGCCGCGCCGCCGCGAACGCCAGGACGTGGGCGGCGTGGGCGCGGCGGGTCGCCTCCTCCTCGCCGCTCTCGGACAACCGCTCCAGCCCGTATTCCCGGATGGTCTCCCACATCGCGTAGCGCGGCTCGCCGCCGACATCGGCACCGTCATCGACCCGCCGTAACAGGTTGTTCTCCACCAGCGACGAGACGGCGTCGAGCGGATCGACGGCGAGGTCGCCCGGCACGCCCGCGACGGCCGCGACGGCCTCCAGCGTGCCCCCACCGATGAGCACCGCCAGTCGCCGGAACACGGCCCGCTCCGCGACCGGCAGCAGATCGTAGCTCCAGGCGATGGTGTCGCGCATGGTGCGGTGGCGAGCCGGGGCGTCGCGGCGACCGCCGGTGAGGAGAGGCAGCCGCCGGGCCAGGCGCGGCAAGAGTGCCTCGGGCGGCAGGTGACGGGCGCGGGCGGCGGCCAGCTCGATCGCCAGGGGCAGGCCGTCGAGGCGCTGGCAGAGGGCCGCGACGGCGGGGGCGTTCGCGGCGTTGAGGGCGAAGGCAGGGTCGGCCGCGGTGGCCCGGGCGACGAAGAGACGGACCGAGGGGACCCTCGACAGGTCGTCCACCGCCGTCACCGTATCCGTTGCGGCCCTCCCGGCGGGCACGGCGAGGGGCGGCACGGGGAACTCGTGCTCGCCAGTCAGGCGCAGGGTGACCCGGCTGGTGCCGAGGACCGTAAGTCGGGGGCAGGCCGCGAGGAGATCCGCGACGAGGGGGGCGGCCCCGATGACGTGCTCGAGATTGTCGAGCACCAGCAGGAGGTGGCGGTCCCGGAGGGCTGTGGCCAGCCGTTCGACGAGTGCTCGCCCACCCCGCTCCCGGACCCCGAGTTCGCGGGCGACCGTCGCGGCCACCAGGTCCGGGTCGCGCACGGCCGCGAGCGGGACGAACTCGGCGCCGGCCGCGAATCGGCCGCTCATCTGGTCCGCGACCTCCAGGGCGAGACGGGTCTTCCCGACGCCGCCGGGACCGGTGAGGGTGACCAGGCGGACGTCGTCCCGGGCGAGCAGGGCACTGACCGCC
Organism: Chloroflexia bacterium; assembly: GCA_013698285.1. GTDB lineage: Bacteria > Chloroflexota > Chloroflexia > Thermomicrobiales > UBA6265 > JACCVE01. The sequence continues at coordinate 1,220 of JACCVE010000342.1, forward strand.
GCCACCTCCGTCTCGCGGCCGATCAGGGGGGTGAGCGGCGCGGGGAGGTGATACGACGGGTGACCCGCGGCCGGCGGCGGTTGGCGCCGCCTCGCCACCGACGCCACCAGGGCGGCGCGGTCGTCCGGGTCAAGTCCGAGGGCGGCGGCCAGGGCGCGGACCGTGGCGGGATACGGGTGGAGGTGTTCACCTCGCTCTAGGGCGCCGACCGCGTTGGGGGTCAGCCCGGCTCGCTCGGCCAGTTCCTGCTGGGTCAAGTTGGCCACGTCGCGGGCAGCCCGAAGCCGCGTCCCGAACGACGTCGGCTCCTGCCCCGTCCCGGCCCCCGGCGGTTCCCGCATCGGTCGCCCCGCCCGACGTGCTCCGGACCAATACCCCCACCTTAGCGGACCGGGGGCTATTTGGCGATGGGCGACACGTCGGAAAGCGGTCGCCAAGTGGGTGGACAGTGGGTGGGTTGTTTTGGTGGTTTCGGTCTCGAGCGTCCCCTACCGTGAGAGCGGGGAGAGGCATCCCCACCGTCGCGCCTGATCAGCGGGGCGCCGTATCTAGGAGGAGACACCACCCCATGTCAACGCGACGTTCCGCCAGGTCTTCCGCGTCCATCTCGCGCCGCGCGGCCCTCGCCGGCCTCGGCGCCGGGGGCTCGCCGTCGCGATGTCCCGGCTCGGAGTGTCCGCCCAGGACGCTTCCCCTGGCACCATGGCCACCCACCCGATCGTCGGCACCTGGATGGCCACGACCCCGACCGGCCCCGCCCCCGGTACCTACTTCGCGGATGGCACCGTCGTGATCATGGTACCGGCCACCCAGGCCGGACCACGGGGGGTCACCTTCCACAGTACCGGAGTCGGAAGCTGGGAGCCGGTCAGCGAGCGCGGGTCCCACGTCACCGGTGACCAATTACTGTTCGATGCCGACGGGAACTACACCGGCTCGATCACCATCGACGGCTTCCCGGTCGTGAGTGAGGACGGGCAAACCCTCCTCGACGACTCACCGGAGACGACAGTCACGATCCGCGACGCGGACGGTGTGATCCTCGACGCTATCCGGGGAGGACCTCCCGTGACGGGCATCCGGATGGGGGTCGGTGCGCCCGGCTTCTCACCAGCGACGCCGTCCGTCACCACGCCAACCACGTAACGTCCGGTGGACCGATCACGACCATGGCCGGGGACATTCCCCGGCTCACCGATTTCGAGAGGAGCGACTTGAATGCACCACCTCATCTCGCGTGCGCCGCTCGTCTTCGCCGCCGCGCTCGCCCTGCTCGTTGTCCGCCCCGCCGCGGCCGCGCCGCCATCCCACGAGTCGTTCGTCGATCAGTTCGCGGATGTCCCGTTCGCCGACCGCGGAGATTTTCAGATCCTTGGCTCGGCCACCGTGGACGTTCGCGTCACCACCTTCTTCGACGATGCGGGAACCCCCGTCCGTGTCCAGGACCACGTCCGGTACGCGGGAACGATCGAGAACTCGGTCACCGGGGCGACGCTGGCCGACCCAGGTCACCTCACCAACACGCTCGATCTCGTGAGTGGTGAGGATCGCACGGTCGGGCTTGTCTTCCAGACGACGGTACCGGGCATCGGGACGATCGTGAAGGAGGTCGGCTCGCTGATTCTTGGACCGGACGGCGACGTGATCGTCCGTGGCCCGCACGAGGTGCTCGAAGCCGGTGGGTACCAGATCTACTGCCAGTATCTCGCCTGACGGGGGGCGGCGGACCCCGTCCCTGAGTCCCCGTCTCGCTCCCACGTCCTCGCCGGTACGGGAGCCGCAGCGGTGGAACTGGTCCTGGGCGGCTGTCGACTGCCCGGCGGCCGCCCAGGACCAATCCTCTCCTCCGAGAGGCCCAATTACCCGGTCGTCGATCATCGACTATGCAATGGCGCCCTTGATGAGGCCCAGAGCCCGGCGACCGGCTTCAAGATCGACCACGCCGAAAGCACCTACGTAAGTTGGATCAACTTTAGATACCGGCGGTGTTATCGGCATATGACGGCGCCTGACGGTTCTCCACGTCCCGGACCACGTCGTCGCGGCGAAGATCACCGACGACGGGACCCTACCGCCGGTGACCCGGGTCCGGATGGATCCCTGCTCCCCCGGCTTCCCGGCGGCCACGGACTCCGCCTTCCCACCCACGTAGGGTCGGACGCGATCGACCATGCCGGTGACCCGAACACCGGGTCCCGGCCAAGCCAGGAGATAGCTTCGTGCACGACCGCACCCGTCCGGACACGTCACGTTCGATCGCGCACCGGTCCCGCCGGTCGGTGCTCAGGGGGCTGGGCGGCGGGACCTTCGCCGCGCTGGGTCTCGGCGGTCTCGGCCGCGCCGCCACC
>JACCVE010000350.1 GCA_013698285.1 Chloroflexia bacterium
CTTCGTCGCCTCCGCCGCAGACGATCGGCACGCACCCGCGGCAACGATCCCAGCCTGGTCCGGGTCAGGCGTCCCACCCTTCTCAACCCGTGGTTTCGGCCGGGCGTGCGACCGGCGGCATGGGCGAGGGGGAACGTCGGCCGACGGTGCCTGTCGACCGGGAGGTAACCGGCCGCGGCGGAGCCTCCGTGATCACTGCCGGGCCAGGATCTATCCAACCCGGTGGGTCCGGGCCCGGCAGCTTGTCGTCCCGGTCCCAGAAAATGGCCTTGGGAGGGGTGATCGCCGTCGTCTCGGGGTGCGTCCTGGTGTCGGTCCTGGGAGACCAAGCCGGGTGGGTCGGGATCTGTGCCGGTCCGATCGCGGTGATGGCGACCCTGATCGTCGCGACCCTGGTGATCAACGACCGGGCAGCGAAGTGATCCCGGTCGTACCGCCCCGGGACGGTCCGTCGGGCTCCCGGGTGGGCCGGGACGGGGCCACTTGGTATCCACGGGCGATGACGACCGCCCGCCGGGCATGCTAGGCTGTTCGAGATGAGTGGGACGAGGGGTGACGCCGGTCGCGGCCCTGGGCAAGACATCGATCCGGGTCTGGTGGCGCGCGGGCCCACAGCGCACGAGGGAGTAGGGACCGTGGGTTCAGGGGTTGGAGCGCGTGGCGGCAGGTGTATGGGCTGGGCCCACCGCTTGGCCGTGCTGGTCTTGGTGATGACACTGTTGCCCGTGGCGAGTGTCGCGGCTCAGGATCAGCCGGGTCAGGAGGTCCAGGCGCCCGACGCGCCCGCCCAGGGCGAGGGGCAAGAGGAGGAGGCGCCACCGGGTCCCGGTCCGGTCGAGGCCCGGTTCGCCGCCGATCTCGACATCGCGACCGACCTCTTGCCACCCGACCTCGGTGCGACCGACCAGACGGTCTACGTCGCGGCCACGGGTCATTCGGTCGGCGGCTGGATGCTGGACTACTGGCGAGCGAATGGCTCGACCGCCATGTACGGTGCCCCGATCAGCGAACCCTTCTTGGCCAATGGCTACTACAGCCAGGCGTTCGAGCGTGGCGTCTTCCAGTTCTACCCTGAACTCCTCTGGACCGAGCTGCCGGCGATGGGGATGATGCCCCTCGGGTACACCGCGCTCGACGCCCGCGTCGGCACCACGCGGTCCGATGGTCGCCGGGCGGGGGGCGGTGGAGACCGCCGGGCGGGTGCCTGGCTGCCGCAGGACCCGACCTCGGCCGGGGTCGCCACGGCCTACGCGACCGGTCTCGTCAGCCAGACGACCGGACACACGGTGACGGGGTCCTTCTGGGACTGGTATCGCGCCAACGAGGGCGCTCACTACCTGGGTGCCCCCCTGAGTGAACCCCTCGTCGAACGCGGCCAGACCGTGCAGTACTTCGAGCGCGGCCTGTTGCTGGACGGGGACGACGGGACCCGCCTGGCGCCGTTGCCCGGCGAGTTGATCGCTCGCGGCGCGATGGCGGTCGATACCACCCCGGTCGACCAGGGGGACATGCCGGACTACGACGAGTCGGCTCTCGTGACCGCGTACAACCCCGCCCCGACCGGGGCGGACGGCGAGGGCCGCCGCTGGCTGGAGGTGGACGTCGCGCGACAAGTCATCCGGGCCTACCAGGGGCAGACCGTGGTGATGGAGGCGTACGTCAGCACCGGGCTCAAGCCGAACGAGACCGAGACCGGCCGCTTCCACGTCCGGATCAAGCGCGCCTCGGAGGACATGAGCGGCTTCACCGACAGCACCGGCGAGGTCGTCTCCAACGAGGACGAGGCCGACGACCCGAACGATGTCTCCTACGAGGTGGCCGACGTGCCGAACGTCCTCTACTTCAACCAGGAGGCGGAGGCCCTGCACGGCGCCTACTGGCACAATAACTTTGGCAACCGGATGAGCCACGGGTGCGTCAATCTGCCGCTGGACGTGGCCGCGTTCCTGTTCGAGTGGGCACCCCTCGGCACCGAGGTCTGGGTCCACGACGTGAACGCCGTCCCGACGCCGGAGCCGGTGCCGACCGGCGGCTGAGCCCAACTGATTAGTGGACCAGCGGTCGTTTCATTCCGGTCGCGGGTGAACGGATAGTATCCGCTGACGGGGTTTGCCCACAACGTTCGAATGCCACTGCCCCGGTTTGACCATGCAGAACGAATATGCTGAGCCGTTGAAGTGTGGCCCTGAACGGCGAGGGCACATGCGCTCCTCTCATATATGGGTCATGCACATCGAACGCGGTTGGTCCGCCTCGCCCGTCCCGCCGCGCCCGATGCGTTGTCTCTTCAACGCGGCTGGCGGCGACCTGGTTGGCTTCGGCTGCGTCTCCTCTGAATCCCGGCGTCGTAATGCCCGTGGCGGGACATTGTCACGCCCGACGGGTGCCCGTGGTCAGGACGCCAGTCGCACCGTGGCTCGCAGGTCGCCGACGTGCATCCCGTTGTGGTTCACGATCGGGCTGGGGTGGTGCTGCCGGAACGCCGCGATGATGGCGGCCGGCACCAGGTCGAGTTGCTCCAGGATGGCGGCCGTCACCGCGGGCTGGCCCCGGGTCGAACCGTCCAGCATCCGGATCGCCACGCCGACCCCGCGCTCCGGCACGCCGAAGCAGAACAGGCCCTCGGCCCCGCCCTTGGCCACGATCCGCCCCTCCCCGGCAAGCATCAGGGTGGTGGTCAGGCGGCCGTCGCCGGAGACGTTGGCCGGGTGGGCGATCATCGCGTCCCGCAGCCGGGTAAGCGCCGCCGCATGGCGACCGCCCGCCTCAGTCGCGGCCCGCTCCGGTGCCGCCAGGGTCGCGTAGGACGCAGCGAACGCCCGCATCGAGGCGCCGAAGGTCGGCAGGCTGCAGCCGTCGATGCCGAGCGCGACATCGGCCTCGGGCACGCGGCAGACCTCGGCAATGATCCCCAAGATGCGTCGCTGGGCGGGGTGGTCGAGGGCCAGGTAGTCGTCGGGGGATTCCCCCAGGTGCAGGCAGGTAGCGATGATGCCGGTGTGCTTGCCGGAGCAATCACAGGCGAGTGGGCCACGGGGGAAGCTGCCATTGAGGACTTCGGCGGCGGTGGCGCGGTCTGCTGGCAGGATCGTCCCGCAACGCAGCGCCGTCTCGTCGAGGCCCAGCTTAGCGAGCATCGCCGCGACGGCGAGCTGGTGACGGCGAGTCCCGACGTGGGAGGCGCAACACAGGGCCAGCTCGGCCGGGGTGAACCCGAAGACGTCGGCCGCGCCGCACTCCACGAGTGGGACGGCCTGGAACGGCTTGGCCGACGACCGGAAGAAGACGACGTGGTCGGGATCGCCGGCGGAGGCGACTAGGGCGCCATCGCTATCGACCACGGCCACAATGCCCTGGTGACTACTCTCGACCCGCCCGCCCCGCGTGACCTCGACGATCGTCTCCAGCACCCGTCGCCTCCCTTGCCCGTTGACGACGTCATCCTAGCCGATGGAGGCGTGAGGCGTGAGGGGCAGGGAGTCAAGCAGTCCCGACAGAGTCTGGCGGTGGGGGTGAGGGGGCGTCGGTGTCGACTCGGGTCGTGGAGGCGAAGGACGGTCCCGGGAAGATCACCAGGGCCCGCAGGGGCGCGGTGCCGGTGTTCTCGAAGCCGTGTGGCAGGCCCGGCGGCAGGATCAGGCTGACGCCCGGCCCGACCGCGACGCGCTCCTCCCCCAACGTCGCTTCCCCGGACCCGGCGAGGAAACTGAGCACCTCCTCGACCGGGTGGGTGTGGCGCGGCACCGCCTCGCCCGGCCCCAGGGTCTGCTCGGCGACGAACAGGTCCCGCGAACCTTGGTCGCCCGAGGCGATGGCGCGGTAGGGCAGCCCGCTGGGGGCGCGATGGACCGGCGCGTCCCGGTGATCCACCCGTGTGCCCTGGCCCGTGGCGGTGGCGGCCATCACCTCTCTCCTCCCGCTGGTGTGCGCCGTGCGTGGTCGCCACCTGGCCACGGTCGCCGCATCGGTGCTTCGACCTTGAAACCGGGCGACCGCGATGCGCGTTTCATACAGCATAGGGGACCGCGTGGTCCGTTCGCCCCTACTTCCCCCTGATCCTGAATACCCCCAACCGCGATGTCGCATCACTCGGAGGAGCCAAGCATGCCCAGGGACCTCGACACCACTGACATTCCCAACGTACCGGTTCGTCATCCGGCCCAGCCCCGCCTCGTCGTGCCGTCATCCGAGTCGTCCCGGCTCTCCCGCCGGGCATTCGGCATCGGCGCCGCCGGGATCGCGGCTGGCGTGGCCCTCCGGTCCGAGACGCGCGGTGCCGCCGCCCAGACGGCCTACCAGGTGCCGCCGGCCGTGCCGGGACGCTACTTCCCGTTGACGGGACACAATCTCCGCGAGCCCTTCCTGTCCCGTTGGGAGGAGGCGGGTGCCGAGGCCGTCCTCGGCGCCCCATTGTCGGAGGAATGGTTCCTGGAAGATGTCGGCGTCGTCCAGTCGTTCGAGGCGTTGACCCTGGTCTTCGATCCCGCCCTGACCGCCCCATTCGATGTCCAGGGAGTCGCGCTCTCTCGCCAGGTCCGCGACGACCAATCGCCGGCGGAGGCGACGCGGGGCGTGGCCGGGTGTTCCGGACGTGACTGCCAATTCTTTCCGGACACCGGTCACACGTTGAGCGGGGATACCCTCGCCTTTTGGGCAAGTCACGGTGGTCAGGCCGTGTTCGGGTCGCCGGTGAGCGAGCCGTTCCGGGACCGGGAGTCCGGGGCCACGGTCCAGGTGTTCGGGGCGGCGGTGCTGGAACAGGACGGCGACGGCGCAGTCCGGGCCCGGGCGCTCGGCCGCATGCTGGCGGAACGGGACGGATTGTTCGGCACGGCACCGTTCTCGCCCGCTCCGCCGACCGGCGGGGAGACGACGCTGGTCTCGGCCTCGGACGGTCTCCGGTTGCGCGACGCCCCGTCGCTGGACGGCCCGCTGCTGGTCGTGCTGCCGGACAATGCCGAGTTCATCGCCGTGCCGAACAGCACCGGCGAATGGGTGGCGGGCTATGTCGATGGCTACGCCGGGTGGGTCGTGGCGGAGTTTCTGACCCCGCCGGTCGCCTTGCCCCAGACGAGCGTCGCGTCGTGGGACCCGATGATCTGGCAGGGCGCCGCCCTCAGCGAGACCAATGTCCGGGCCCGGCCGACCACCGACGCCCGGGTCGTCGAGGAACTCGTCTATGGCGACGACCTGACGGTGAGGGCCTGGGTGAAGGGCGAGGAGTTGTTCGAGGGGGCCGACCTCTGGGCACAGGTCGGCCGCGACCGGTTCGTCTACGCCCGAAACGTGGGCAGGACCGCACCCGTGGCGCCGCCGCCGGTGCCCGGGGACGCGCCGCAGTTTGGCCCCTGGATCGACGTCAACCTGACCCAGCAATTGATGGTCGCCTACGACGGCCGGACCCCCGTCCGCACCGTCGTCACCACCACCGGCATGGCGGGCTGGGAGACCCCGACGGGATACTTCTCGATCATCAACCGGGTCCCGAACGAGACGATGACCAGCGGCGCGATCGGGGCGGAGCACTTCTATAAGCTCGAGGACGTGCTGTTCACCCAGTACTTCACCGAAGTTGGCCACGCCATCCACTACGCCTGGTGGCGGACGGCCGAGACGATCGGTCGCCCTGGCAGTCACGGCTGCCTGAATGTGCTCCTGGACGATGCCCGCTTCTTCTGGGACTGGGCGGACTACGGCACGGGGGTGTACGTCCACTATTAGCCCGTTCCCCCGCCGTCCTCCTGGGTGGCCAGGCGCGATCTCCGGCCGCGGCATGGCGTCGCCCCCCGGGGCGGGGGGCGTAACGAGCAGGGCGCCCGGCGTAGGGTGACGTTCGGGCGTCATTTGCCCATGGCGGCCGTTTCTGGCATGCTTCCGGCATGTTCGTGCCCGCACGCCGTTTCTGCCTGCCCGTGACCGGACGGCGCCATCGTCACCCGAGCGTCCCGTCCCCCCTCACGTCAGCGATGGGGACCGGTGATTCCTCCGGCCCTCCTAAGGCATCACGTCCGGGAGGTCGCGGGTGATGTTCCGGGGCGGATCGCGCCCGTCGCGACGGGACGGACCATCACCGTTCTCGCAGGAATGGATCTCCTCGCCGCCCGAACCGGACCTGCCGAAGCGGGTGGCACCGAAGCCGGATTGGCTCCCCCCCATCCTGCCGTCCTGGTTCCCCTCCGCCAAGACGCTGAGCGGCTTCCTGGTCATCGTCCTCGTCCTCGGCACGGTGATGATGGCGACCGGGGGTGGGTCGGGCCGCCTCGACCGGGATTCGCCCGACGATAGCGCGATGTTGGCGGCGCGGGAACTGGCGACCGACGAGGCGATCGTGTCGCCGACAGAGACCGCCCCCACCCCCGAACAGCCCGCTGGCGAGGTCACTGACCAGGCAGCTGCCGTCGTGGGGACCGCGACCATCGCGACGACCGGCCAAGTCGTGACCGAGGCGCCGACCGCGACACCGGTGCCGACGACTCCCGCGGCGGCCGGTGGCTCCACCACTGACCCGGCCGCGGCGGGAGCCGTGATCCCGAACTACCGGATCCTCTCCTACTACGGCCACCCGGCCGATGACCAGATGGGCATCCTCGGTGCGTACGAGCCGGAGGCGCTGCTGGCCAAGCTGCGCGAGCAGGCGGAGGCCTACGAGGCGGCGGACCCATCCCGGCCCGTCTTGCTCGCCCTG
>JACCVE010000369.1 GCA_013698285.1 Chloroflexia bacterium
ACCCGGTCGTCTACCGGGGCATCAGCGTCCGCCAGAACATCGAGTTACCCCTCAGGTCGGCCGGCCTCGATGCCGGAGAGCGCACGAAACGGGTCGACGAGGTGATCACCCTGCTCGGCCTGGAGGCGAGCGTCGACAAGGACATCACCCAGCTCGACAACGGCACCCGGCAGAAGGTGGCCGTGGCCCGGGCCGTGGCCCGCCAACCCCGGATCATCCTCTTCGACGAGCCGATCACCAATGTCGACACCGAAGCCAAACTGCAACTCAAGCGGGCTTTCAAAGAACTCACCCGGCGCCTCCAGCAAACGATCATCTACGTCACCCATGACCAGACCGAGGCGATGACCTTGGCCGACCAGATCGCCCTGATGCAGGACGGCCGGATCGTGCAGTGCGACACCCCCCGCACCCTCTACGACGCGCCCAACGACCGCTTCGGCGGCTGGTTCCTCGGCAACCCCGGGATGACCTTCTTCGACTTGACGCCCCGTGCCGGGGCGACCGGCACGACGGTCGCGGCTCCCCTGTTCGCGACCGCGCCGTCGCTGGCGGGCGTCGATGTCGCCTCGCTGCCATCTGGCCTGACCGCCGGCATCCGGCCGGAACACATCGGTGTCGAGGCCGGCGGCGGGGGCGCGGGCGTCGAGGCCGAACTGCTCCACCGCTCGATCACGATCGGCCGCCAGCACCTGCTGACGATCCGGGCCGGTGACCTGACCTTCAAGGCCAAGGCCGCCCCGGAGGCGGGCGATCGCCTGCCGCGGGGCGGCACGGTGCGGGTCACCGTCCCCCTCGACCGGGTGGCGATCTTCGGCCCCGACGGGCGCCGCCTCGACGTCACGTTGCGGGCCCCGGCATGAGGGATGCGCGGGGTATCGGGTCAAACCACGGCAAAGCGTGGGAGCGAGGAACGGTGGCCGATACGGGGGCGCCGCGCCGGAACGGGCGTCATGGTCGAGGATGGCGGTCGGTGACGAGGCGTCCCAGTCCCATCGCCGACGCATCGCGGTCTGCCACGGCGGGAGGACACGAGGTCCTCCCTTACGTTTAGGGACGTTTTTGTCCAAGATGGTCATCGCAACGGAATTGCATCGCGGCTGACGCGACCTTTTGTCGGGGAGGACCTCGCGTCATCCCGCCGTTGGCGAAACGGCGTGGCCCTTGATCGGGCCGACCGTTGCCGTTCAATCCCGGCCCGTACCGCCCCGGTCCATCGCGATCGTCACCCCGAGAGGACACCAACCCGGATGGTCATCGACCGCCTCGCCGACACCTCAACGTCCCCCGCTGATCGCCCCGGCCCGATGGTCGGCACCAATCTCAAGATGCACCAGACCCCGGCCGAGACGGTCGCCTTCCTGCGCGGCCTCGGGGCATCGCTCGGTCCCGTCGCCGGCGGGCGGGGCGGCGAGGGCCGGGAGACGGCCCGGTTCTTCGTGATCCCGCCGTTCACGTCGCTGCCGGCGGCCGTCGAGGTCGCGGCCGGCCTGCCGGTCCCGATCCGGATCGGGGCCCAGACGATGCACTGGGCCGAGGAGGGCGCCTACACGGGGGAGATCTCGGCCCGGATGCTGGCGGCGGTCGGGGTCGATTTCGTCCTCCTCGGCCACGCCGAGCGGCGGACGCTCTTCCACGAGACGGATCATGACCTGGCCCGCAAGGTCGACGCGGCCCTGGCGGCCGGGCTCGATGTCCAACTCTGTGCCGGCGAGACGGCCGACGAGCGGGACCACGGCGCCGGGGACTTGACCGTCGCCCGGCAGCTCACCTATGCCCTAGCGGGCGTCGCCCCGGCCGACGCCGGCCGGCTGACGATCGCCTACGAACCGGTTTGGTCGATCGGGACGAGTGGCACCCCGGCCACCCCAGACGCGGTCCTCGGCGTCGCGACCACGATCCGGGACACCCTGCGGGGCCAGTTCGGCGACCGCGCCGCGGGCATCCCCCTCCTCTACGGGGGCAGCGTGTCGGCGGACAATGCGGCGGGGTTCCTGGCCCTCGACCCGATCGACGGCCTGTTCGTCGGCCGGGCGGCCTGGACGGTGGAAGGGTTCACCACCCTCGCCGGCGATTCGTACCGTCAATGACCATCCCGTCCCAGTGGGCGTCGGTACGAATGTCTCGCCCCCCACGTGACTCGACGCGATATCGCTGAGCGGGAGAATGGTCTACGCTAGGGAGAGCCACCCGGGACGATCAGGGCGCTTTCCCACTCCCGCGTTCTCGACCGCCGTCCTCATGTGTCCGCCGATGATCGCCCACCAACTGGATAGACCACCATGGAAGCGTTCCACCCGGAGCCCCACGGGACACCGTATCCTCTTCTCGACCCCGGTCTCTCCACCCCGGCCGCCGCCGGTCACGACGAATCCCTGGCCGCCCAGCTCCGGTCCGACGACACGCACGCGCTGCTGCTCCGGCTCGGCCGGGAGGTGATGTCGATCACCGGCCGCACCCGGGCCGAGGTGCTCCTCCTCGATCGCCCCGGCGACCGGCGCGGGATCGCCGTCTGGTCGGGCGTCGCGACGCGGGAGCGCCCCGTCCTCCAGGCCCTCATCCACCTGCGCCCGTTCCTCCCGACCTGGTCCGGCGGCCCCGCCCTCGAAACCATCACCGACCTCCCGCCCGGCGATCCGGTCACCGCCATCCTGCGCCAGCTCGGCCGCCTCCTGACGTTGACCCTGCCGATCTGGGCCGGGGACGAGATCGTCGGCCGGGTGACCGTCTGGTCCGCCGCCGACACCCGTGATGTCTCGGCCCAGGAGATCAACGCCGCGATGGCCGTGGTGGAGCAGGCCGGGGTCGCCTTGGCCGAGGTACGACGTCGCCACACGTCCGAGACCCACCTCGTCGGCCAGAAGGCCCTC
>JACCVE010000457.1 GCA_013698285.1 Chloroflexia bacterium
CGTCGGGTTCTACCGGGCCATCTACTTCGCCCCCTACGTCACCTCGCTGGTCGCGGTCGGTTGGGTCTGGCGCTGGATGTACATGCCCAACGGTCTATTCAACGACGTCCTATCGGGCGTGAACCTCGGCCCGTTCAACTTCCTTGGCACCCCGGACACCGCCATCTTCGCCATCATCGGCACCACCGTCTGGCAGGGCCTCGGCTTCCAGATCATCATCTTCCTGGCCGGCCTGGAGAGTATCCCCGCCGTCTACCATGAGGCGGCGGCGATCGACGGCGCCTCGGCCTGGCGCCGGTTCCGCGATGTCACCTTCCCCCTCCTGAACCCGACCCTGGTCTTCCTGGTCATCACCGGGGTGATCAGCAACCTGCAAGTCTTCACCCAGATCCGGGCGATGAGTTCGGCAGGTACCGGCGGCCCCCTCAACAGCACGATCAGCATCGTCCTCTATGTCTACCAGCAGGCTTTTCAGGCCCTGCCGTCGCGGATGGGCTACGCCTCTGCGATGACCGTCGTCCTGTTCGCGATGATCCTGGGGATCACGGTCTTCCAATTGAAGGTCTTGTCGAGGAACAACAATGAGTACTAACGTCGATCCCGTCTCCCGGGCCAAGAGGGCGGTGCCAGTGGGCGTCGCACCGGTCGGCTTGCCACCGGCCGAAAGGACCCAGCAGGGCGGGTTCGTCGTCGCCGGGCAGAGCGACACGCGCCGCACCCTGGCCCGCTGGTTCCTCTACCTGATCCTGCTGGTGGGCGGCCTGGGAATGGTCTTCCCCTTCGTCTGGATGGTCGCCTCGTCCCTGAAGAGCGCGGCCGACATCTACAATATCTCCCTGATCCCCCCTGCACCGACGCTGGACAACTACCGGGAAGTCTTCGCGAATACCGAGTACCCCCGCTGGTTCCTCAATAGCCTGGTCATCGCCACCATCACCACCGCCAGTGTCGCCTTCTTCGACTCCCTCGCCGGATACACCCTCGCCAAGTTCAAGTTCCCCGGCGCCTCGGTGATCTTCCTGACCATCCTCAGCACCCTGATGGTGCCGACCGAGATGTTAGTTATACCCTGGTACATGCTGTCGTTGAACCTGCATTGGTCCGACACCTACTGGGGAATCATGTTCCCCGGGGTGATCAGCGCCTTCGGCGTCTTCCTGATGCGGCAGTTCTTCATGGGCGTCCCCAACGACCTGCTCGACGCGGCCCGGATCGACGGCTTCAGCGAGTTCCAGATCTTCTGGAAGATCGCGCTGCCCCTGGTCCGCCCCGCCGTTGCCGCCCTCTGCATCTTCACCTTCCTCGGCAACTGGAACGCCTACATCTGGCCGCTGATCGTGACCCGCTCCGAATCGATGCGGACCCTGCCGGTCGGCATCGCCTTCTTCTCCAGCGAGGCCCAGAGTTCCTTCCACCTGATCATGGCGGCGGCAGCCCTGGCGACCATCCCCGTCCTGACCATCTTCATCATCTTCCAGCGCCAAATCATCAAGGGCATCGTCCTGACCGGCCTCAAAGGCTAGGCGGTATCCATCGCGCCCCAAACCGAGTTCTCGCCGTCCGCTACCGTCGCCCCTCGACCAGAACACGGGGTCAGGGCGGGTGACCCAGGGGACACCCTTGGAAGCCGGCCACACATCAATCTGTAGTGGCACCGCTTGCTGCGTCCTTCCAAACGACCGTTTGCGATGGACGACGAGCACCAGGATACTGGGCGGTGAACGGCGTCTTTCCCGTACATGCGAAGCGTTCCTTTGGCGTGTCGGGCGACGCCGGTCGAGTGATTCAGTCTCCATGACCCGGTCGACGTCGGGGCGACACCCGGGCACGCCGGAGTCAGCCCCTCACACCGATGATGTGCCCGAAACGATCCCGCTCACAGGAGGGACCACGCCGACCATGCACGCCAACGCCACCTTCCCGCACCCCGCCTACGCCCGGTGGGTCCTCGAACCTGGCTTTGCCGCCGCCCAGCGCCTGCTGTTCCCGCACATGATCGCGGCGAACGAGGCCCACACCCTGATGCTGGCCGCGACCGGCATCATCCCGCCCGCCCAGGCCGCCGACCTGCTGGCCGCGAACCGGGAGGTAGCCGCCGGGGGAGCGGACGCCTTCACGTACGCCCCGGCCGTGGAAGACCTCTTCTTCGCGGTGGAATCCCGTCTGATCGAACTGGCCGGGCCAGACGCGGGCGGCAACCTCCAGATCGCCCGCTCCCGCAACGACCTCGACGCCGTGATGTGCAGGTTGTTCCTGCGAGACCGCCTCCTCGTCATTCGCCGCTCGGTCGTCGGGCTGCGGACCGTCCTGCTAGACCTGGCCGAATCCC
>JACCVE010000462.1 GCA_013698285.1 Chloroflexia bacterium
GGGATTCGCCGCGATCGGCACCGCGATCGCGGCTCGCCTGACCGCCGCCGGGAAGCCAGGGGTGGCCACGCACATCGTCTTCGACAACTATTCCCCGTCGTTGGCCTATGGTAACTACCACGGCAGCATCGACCTGCTCAGCGAGGCGGCGAGTTGCCGGTTCGCCACGCCGGTGACCGTCGAGGAGGATGACTTGCGCGCCGGGGATGGCTTCGACCCCCGGGTGCGGACGTGGAACCACCCTCTGCCATGGGAGGGTGGGAACTGGTCCCTGCGGGACATCCTCGACTACGACCTGATCGCGGCCCGGGCCTTCCTCGACCACGCGGCGAAGTACCGTGAGGGACTGCTGCGCGACTACCTGGCGATTAACCGGCGGACGATCGGGCGCGACGAGGGGCCGTACGGGTACGCGGTGCCGCCGGTCCAGCACGACCCCGGCGCGGCCGACGAACTGGTCGAGACGATGATCCTGGGCGCGATCGAGGTGGCTGAGGCCGGCGGGACGGTGACGCTGGACGGGGTCACCTACCCGGCCGGCACCCGGCTGATCGCCCTGGACCAACCGGCCGGGAACTTTGCCAAGACCCTGATGGAGACCCAGACCTACCCCGAGCTGCGACGGTGGCCGGACGGCCCTCCCATCCCCCCCTACGACATCTCCGGCCATACCCTCCCGCTCCAGATGGGTGTCGAGGCGGTCGAGGTGCGCCAGCCCATACCCGCGGAGTCGCGAGAGGCGCTCCGGAGCCTGGTCGCGGTTCCCACCCGAACCGGGACGGTGACGGGGGAGGGGACGTGGGGCTGGGCATTCCGGCCAAACGCGAACCGTTCGATGCTTGCCGCGCGGCGGCTGGTCCGGGCCGGGGCTCAGGTCCACCGGGCCAAGGCGAGAGTGCCGGGCCTCGGCCTGCCGCCGGGGTCGTATCTGATTCCCCGCCCGGGTGACGACGCAACGGACATCGCCGGGATCGTTGCCGGGGTCGGGATCGACGTGGTCGGCTTGGACGGGCCGGTCACGGTCGAGACGCTGGAACTGTCCGGGACGCGGCTGGGCGTCTACCAGAGCTGGGTTGCGAGCATCGACGAGGGGTGGGCCCGGTGGGTCCTCGACGGGTACGAGGTCCCGTACGAGACGCTGCATGACGCCGATGTCCGGCAGGGGGACCTGCACGACCGGTTCGACGCGATCCTGCTGCCCGCCCAGGGAGGCAACGACCTGCGGGACGGGCGGCCGGAGAAGAACGCCTACAAGGAGCCGAACGCGCCGGACTACGTCGGCGGGTTGGGCGCGGTCGGCATGGACACCCTGCGCCGATTCGTCGAGGGGGGCGGTACCCTGATCGCCAGCGATGGGTCCGCTTCGGCGGTGGCGGAGGCCTTCGCCCTGCCCGTCCGCAACGTGCTGGCCGGGCTGACCGAGTCGCAGTTCTACGGGCCCGGCTCGCTGCTGCGGGTCGTCGTCGATACGGAGCACCCGCTCGGATTCGGCCTGCCGCGTCAGACGACGGTGTTGTTCCTCAAGGGCGTCGCCTACGACTTGACGGGAGTTGGGACGGTCGTGGCCCGCTACCCGCAGAGCGACCCGTCGATGAGCGGCTGGCTGCTCGGCCCGGAGCACCTGTACGGAAAGGCCGCCGTGGTCGAGGTGCCGCTCGGGGAGGGCAAAGTGGTCCTGTTCGGCTGCCGTCCCTATTTCAGGGCTCAGGCCCGAGGGACCTACAAGCTGCTGTTCAACGCCATCAACCAGGCCGGGTCGCGACCGGCCCGGCTCGAACTCGGAGCGTAGCGCCGGTCCTTCGCATCGGGTGGCGGCACGGGGCGGAGGGCAAGAACCCCCCGCCTCACGTGTCGTCCACTCAAGCCCGGTCGCTGGCGAGGTCATGGGCGACCATCGCCGCGTTGACGATGGTGTCCACGTCGATGCCGACGGTCTGGTAGAGGGCGGCGCGGCTGCCCGACTGGCCGAACTGGTCGACGCCGAGGGGGACGACCGGCACGCCGTGGATGCCGCCGAGGAAGGCGAAGGCGTGCGAGGCGCCGTCTTGGACGGTGACCAGCGGGACGCGGCGCTCGGATGCCGGGAAGAGCGTGGCGAGGTGGCCGGGGTCCGGCGTCGCCCGGGCATTGGCCAACTGGGCCCGCCGAACGGTGCGGAGGGCGGCGAAGAGGCGGTCGCCGCTGGTGACGTTGATCACCGAGGCGGCGATTCCCTCGGCGTGGAGCCGGTGGGCGGCCTCGACCGCCTCGGGCACCATGATCCCGGCGACGGCGATCGTCACGGCGTCCGAGACGGGCAGGTCCGGCGTGGTCACCGTCCTGTCCACCAGCCGGTACCCGCCGAGGAGGACCTGGCGGAGCCATTCCTCCTCGCCGAGGCGGCCGACGGCCTCGGTCGCCAGGCCCTGGTCGATCGGCTTGGTCGAGAGGCGCAGGTAGGTCGAGGTGCCCCGCTCTCGGTCGGAGCAGCGCCGGATCGCGTCGAGCAGGACGGCATCGACCTCCTGGCCGAAGCAGGGTTCATAGCTGACCAGACCCGGCAGCTCGATGCCGAGGGACGGGGTGACGGTGCTCTGGTGCGCGCCCCCCTCCGGGCTGAGGGAGACCCCGGCAGGAGTGCCGGCGAAGATCATCTTGGCGCCGACGTAGAGACTGTAGATGAGCGCGTCGAGGCCCCGGCAGACGAAGGGGTCGTAGACGGTACCGATCGGGATCAGGTGTTCCCCGGTCAGCTCATGCGCGAGGCCGAACTGGCCCAGCGCCATGAACAGGTTCATCTCGCTGATGCCCAGTTCGATGTGGCGACCGGTGGGGCTAGGCTGCCAGGTGATCATCCGGCGCCCCTCGGCCTCGAAGTCACGGGAGGCCTCCGGGGCGAAGACGCCCACTTTGTTGATCCACCCCGAGAGGTGGGTCGAGGTGGCGACGTCGGGGGAGAGGGTGACGATCCGCTCCCCCAGCCCGGCCACCTCGGTCAGGCGGGTCAGGACGCGGCCCAGGGCCTCCTGGGTCGAGGTCGTCTTCGGGTGGCGGGCGTCGAGCCGCTCCGGCACGTCGCCGGCGGCGAAGACGGGACCGGCGGGCCGGTCCTCGGCGAGCGAGTCAGCGGATCGGGCGCACCAGGCCCCGGCATCGGTTCCGGCCGGGAACGTGGCCCAGTGGTCGTCGGGGTCGATCCCGAACTCCTCGCGGAGGGTATCCATCTGCTTGCCGGTCAGCAGTTGGGAGTGGTTGAGGGGGTCGCCGGCGAAAGGCAGGCCCCAGCCCTTGACGGTGTAGGCAAAGATCACGACCGGGCGGTCGGGCACCCGGTCCGCCTCGCCGAAGACCTCGATCAGTCGGGGCAGGTCGTGACCGCCGAGGTTGGCGATCAGGGGCTGGAGGTCCGCGTCCTCGACCGCGGCGACGGATGCCAGGATGTTGTCCCGGGCGGCGAGGCCGGCGACGTCGGCCAGTCGCTGGCGGAGCCGGGTCCCGTCCTCGATCCGGATCAGGGCCTGGTATTCCTCGTTGCTCATCTCGTCGATGCGGCGGCGCAGGGCGCCGCCCGGCTCCCCCCGGTCCATCTCGGCCCCGAGGCGGGTGCCGTACTTGGCCTCCAACACTTCCCAGCCCGCCCCGGCGAAGAGGGCCTTGAGGCGAGAGGCGCGGACGCCGGGGATGACCCGGTCAAGGCTCTGGCGGTTCAGATCGATGATCCAGATCACGTTCCCGAGGCCCTGGATCGCCTCCTCGGCGACCGCCTCCCAGACGTTACCCTCGTCCAGTTCGGCGTCGCCGAGCAGGGAGATGAACCGGCCCGAGGTCAGATGGGCGTCGCCGAAGTGGTGGTGGTTGTAGCGATGGGCCAGCGCGGCGAAGACGGGGGCAACCGCGCCGAGGCCGACCGACCCGGTCGAGAAGTCGACCGGGTCGGGATCCTTGGTCCGGCTGGGGTAGGCCTGGAGTCCGCCGAACTCGCGCAGCGTCGTGAGGTAGGCCCGGTCGAGGCGGCCGAGCAGGTACTGGCAGGCGTGGAAGACGGGCGAGGCGTGGGGCTTGATCGAGACCCGGTCGCCGGAGCGCAGCAGGTGGAAGTAGAGGGCGGTCATGATCGAGACGACCGAGGCCGAGGAGGCCTGGTGCCCACCGACCTTGGTCTTCTCCAGATTGGGGCGGACCGAGTTCGCGTGGTGGACGATGGCCGTCGAGAGCCACAGAACCCGACGCTCGATCTCCTGGAGCGTGAGGAGGTCATCCGGCGCGAGGCCGGGTGGGAGTGTTTGGCCGGGTTCGGGGTGGGTCGCCAGGACCATGGCCGGGGTCTCCTTGGACGGTAGACGATTGGGGGACAGGGGACAGGGGACAGGGGGCTGGGTGTTAGGGGGTGGCGGCGGGGGAGGCTTCGACTTGGGTGCTGCTGTCGATGGCGACCGAGTCGTCGATCAGCCAACGACCGGTCTCGTTGACTAAGTAGAGGACATCGGCGTAGGTGTATCGGGCATCGTGGGTCGAGACGGTGGCGGCGACGCGGCCGTCGTCGAGCAGGACGATCGCGTCGATGGCGAGCACTGTGAGGCGTTCCTCCTCCGGGAGGGGTGTGGCGGGGGCATTGATCGCTGCGAGCACGTCCGCCTCCGGGGCGGCGGCATCGCCGGTGAACAGGGCCCGGACGAAGCGGTCGCTGGCGAGGGCCAGCAGGCGGGGGAAATCACCCGCGTTGGCACAGGCCACCGATTCCGAGATCGTCGCGGTCACCGCGGCGACGGTCTCGTCATCGGCCGGGACACCGGTGGGTGGGACGAACGGGCCGTCGGTGGAAACGGGGGGTACCTCGATCCCCGCGGCGGGGGTGCCATCCCAATCCGTCACGATTCGAGGTTCCACCTGGCAAGAGGCGGCCGGGACGGGACTCGCCGCGGGCGTGGCTCCTTGGCCGGCGACGCGGCTCCCTGACCAGGCCCCGGAGACGGCCCACGTCAGGACGACGAGCAACATCGACGCGAGAACGGGGACCACCGGGGAGATCGGACGCGACGGGGACGTGGTGGGTTGGCAGCGCATGGGATACCTGACCTCTGACGACGGGTCCTCGCTTTCCAGGCTGGTAGGATACCCGGTATGGACGGCAGCCCGCGCCGGGCGTGGCGCGCCGCCGCGCTCACGGGGGCACGGCCGGGCCCGCGGCGACGGTGTGCGGCGCTGCCGGAGACCATTGGCGAGATGACGAGATCGTGAGGACGACGATGGACCGGACGGCAGAGGTCAGGGAGCGGGACGTGGACCGCGTGTTGAAGAGCGCCCACGCGATGGACCTCCGGCTCGTCCGGTTCCTGTACGTCGACTTCGGCGGCATCGTCCGCGGCAAGGCGACGCACGCGGCCGGGCTCGCCGACCGGGTCGATGAGGGGATCGCCCTGACCACGGCCCAGATGGCGTCGAACGCGCTCGATGACCTCCTGGACATCCCCGGGATGACGGCGGTCGGCGAGGTTCGCCTGGTGCCCGACCCGACCTCCTTCACGGTGCTGCCCTACGCCCCCCGCACCGGGCAGATGACCTGCGACCTGATGACGCTGGATCGCCAGCCGTGGGCCTTCTGCCCGCGGGCGGTGCTGAGGAGGGCGATCGCCGCGGCGGCGGACGAGGGGCTCGATGTCCAGGCCGTCTTCGAGAACGAGTTCTACCTCCTCCGGGAGGAGGGGGGCGGCCTGGTCGCGGCCGACGATTCGCCGTGCTTCAGCACCCGGGGCATGGACGCCCACGCGCCCTTCACCGACGACCTGATCGCGGCCCTGGAGGCGCAGGGCATCCAGGTCGAGCAGGCGGTGGCCGAGCACGGCGGCGGGCAGCAAGAGCTGTCGATCCGGCACGCCCCGGCGCTGGCGGCGGCCGATCACCAGGTCGTTTTCCGGGAGACCGCCAGGGAGGTCGCGCGGCAGCATGGGCTCCGGGCGAGCTTCGCGGCAAAGCCGTTCGCCGACCAGGTCGGGTCGGGGGCCCATGTCCACCTTTCCCTGTGGGATGTCGGCTCGGGTGAGAACGTCTTTTACGACCCCGGAGCCGAGCGTGGTTTCAGCGAGCTGGGGCGGCAGTTCGTCGCCGGTGTGCTGGACCATCTCCCCGGCCTGGTGGCCCTGACGTGTCCGACCGTCAACTCCTACGAACGCCTCCTGCCCCGGGCATGGGCCTCGGCCTACACCACCTGGGGATTCGACAACCGGGAGGCGGCGGTGCGCGTCCCCTCGACGTTCTGGGGCCGGGAGCAGGGGACGACCAACGTCGAGCTGAAGGCGGTCGACCCGACCGCGAACCCCTACCTGGCACTGGCCGGGATCATCGCCGCCGGGTTGGACGGGGTTCGCCGGGACCTGTCGCCGGGGGACCCCGCCGGAGTGGACCCGGCGACGATGACCCCCGAGGCGAGGGCGGATGCGGGGATGCGACGCCTGCCGGAGACCCTGGACGCGGCCCTGACGGCCCTGGCGGCCGACCAGGTGCTGGTCGGCGCGCTCGGTGCCGACTGCCACCGGGGGTACGAAGCGGTGCGCCGCTCGGAGGCGGACGCCTACCGGGACATGGAGCTGGAGCGGATCTTTGCGGAGCATCGCCGCCGGTATTGAGTCGAGGGGCGACGGGTTCCCGTCGCCGTGCGGTCACACCTCTGGGGGACACCCGTGCCGGAACGCCCCGCGCCGTTGGACCTGGATCACCTCCCGGTGGTCGATCATCACTGCCACCCCTGGCGCGAGGGCGATGACCCGTTCGCGTCCGGCAGTTATCGGATGCTGTTCACCGAGGGAGACGACCCACGCCTCGGCGAGGAGGTCCCGGCCACGGTCTACTACCGGTGGACGCTCCGCGAGCTGGCCCGGGTCCTGGGGTGTGGGCCGGGGGAAGCGGAGGTCCTCGCAGCCCGGGCGGCCCTCGGCCACGGGGCCGTCGAGGCCAAGCTGATGGCGGAGGCCCACGTCGAGGCGGCCATCCTCGACGACCTCTACGCCGGCCGTGGTGGCCGGCGATCGAGCGTCGCCGGGATGTGCGGCCGGCTCGGCGGGGCGAGGACCTACCGGGCGCTGCGCCTGGAGAGCGTGCTGGAGACTCTGGTCTGCCTGTCCCGAGACGCCGGGGAGGTGGAGGATCGGTTCCGGGCGCGGCTCGACCTCGCCACCCTGAGGGCCGAGGGGGTGGTCAGCCTGAAGTCGATCGTCGCCTACCGGACAGGACTGGGCATTCTCCCCGTCGTTCGCGAGGACGCCTACGCCGCGTTCACCGGGCTGAAACGGGACGCGGACCGCGACGGCTCGGTGCGCATCGCCGACAAGGTGTTCCTCGACTATTTTCTCCGTATCGCCTTGGGGTGGTGCGGCGAGCTCCGCTTCCCGATCCAGTTCCATACCGGGTTTGGTGACACCGACATCGATCCGCCAACGGCGCGCCCGTCCGCCCTCAAGCACGTCTGCGATGATCCCGCATTCCGGGAAGCTCCCCTGGTGTTGCTCCACGCGGGCTACCCCGATGTCCGGGAACTGGGGTATCTGGCATCGGTCTATGCCAATGTCCACGTCGATGTCGGTCTGGCGATCCCCTTCGCGGCGACCGGCTACGAGACGATCTTCCGCGAGGCGCTGGCATTGGCCCCGACGACGAAGGTGCTCTGGTCCTCGGATGGGTTCTCGATCCCCGAGCACACGTGGTTCGCGGCCCGGCAGGGGCGGAGGGCCCTGGGACGGGTGCTGGGCGAACTTGTCGGGGACGGGGCGATCGACCAGGCCGAGGGGGTCGAGATCGCGACCCAGGTCCTCTCCGCCAACAGCCGGAGACTGTACCGGTTGGATGACGCGGCCGGACCGGCCGGACGGGGAGACGCCTGATGGCCGACATCGACATCGCCGGGCTGCGCCTGGACTACCGGCACGCGGCGCTCGGGGAGGGTGACGTGGCCGCCGATCCGACCACGCAATTCGGCCGGTGGTTCGAGGATACGGTCGCCGCCGGCGTCGTCGAACCCAACGCGATGACCCTGGCCACGGTCGGACCGGACGGGCAACCCTCGGCCAGGGTCGTACTGCTGAAAGGATACGGCCCGGCCGGGTTCACCTTCTACTCGAACTACGAGAGTCGCAAGGGACGAGAATTGGACGCCGAGCCGCGAGCGGCCGTGGTGTTCCTCTGGAAAGAGTTGGAGCGACAGGTCAGGATCGAGGGGCGGATCGTCCGCGTCGGTCGGGACGAGACCGAGACCTACTTCCGGAGCCGGCCGCGTGGCAGCCAGATCGGGGCGTCAGTCTCGCCCCAGAGTCGTCCGGTGGCGGGGCGAGAGGTGCTTGAGGAGTCGTTCGCGGCGGCCGAGGCACGGTTCGCCGGAGAGGAGGTGCCGGTGCCGGGGTGGTGGGGTGGCTACCGGCTGGCGCCGACCTTGATCGAGTTCTGGCAGGGGCGGACGAGCCGGCTGCATGACCGGCTCGTCTATCGCCCCGACGGTCGCGGGGGGTGGGCGATCGAGCGACTGGCACCGTAGGGGACGGACCCGCCCCAGCGCCAGGAGGGCCGGGACCGGGGTATCATCAGGGCAGGGTGTCCGGGCGACGGCCCGGCGAGGTGATCGACGAGGGGGGCGAGATGGTCCAGAAGATCGGTGCGCAGTATCTGGCGAAGCGCTTCGCGGACCAGCTCATGTCGTCGCCCGAGCCGCCGGAGGAACCGGATGAGGTCCGGGAGGCGCCGGAGGCGACAAGCGCCCTGGACGGGCAACTGTTCCGGGATGAGGAGGGCCGGGTGGTCGGCCGGGTGTACCAGGTGCGGCAGGTCGAGGTCTACGTGGTCAGCCCGACGCGGGCCGGGGCGCGGGAAGAGTTGGTCCGCTGCCTGAACGAGGCCGACAGCAGGGTGTTCTTGCGAGAGGTCGATGGTCAACTCGCGGGCGTCGTCTACGCCCCGGACGCGGCCCGCTCCGCCGACCAGCAACGCGCGATGCGCGCCGACGATGTCTGAATGTGGACGTGATGTGGTGAGGACTGTCGGATCTTTACCGAGCGGGCCGGAGATGACGTGATTCGGCGCCACCCGGGCACAGACCGTTCTCACGTCCGAGTCAGGCCGACCCAACGCGTTCCCAGCCGTCTTCATAGGTCTCGACCAAGCCCCGGTCGTCGGTGGCGAGCGTCGCTTCGAACCCGTTGTCGCTCTGGTAGCGGTAGGTCGTCGGGCCGACGCGGGTGTAGCGCTGGCGGAGTGGTTCCAGCCGCATCTCCGGGAATCGGAACCAGGCCGCCACGACCTCGGCCGATTCGCCCTCTTACAAGCCGAGGCGACGGATGGGGAGCGTGTTGGTGGCGGGCGTGAAGGTGAGATCAATATCGATCGCGCCGGCGACTCCGGGCACGGCGGCGCCGTCGATGGCCCACTTGCTCGCCTCGTCGCGGATGATCAGGAACGTGCGGGGCCCGGCATCGCCGGTGACCACGTGGATGGCGACACGTCGGGTCTGCCAAGCGTCGTCCAATCCCACGCCGTATCGACAGACGAAGGGGTCCGGACCAATCGTCCCGACCACGGTACCCTCGAGCGATGGCCCGGTGGGGTCGTGCCCATCCATGAGCCGGCAGGTCTCCATCGCTGTCCCGTCGAATCGTCGCCAACAGACACTTCTCGTGACCATCGAACGCGCTCCTCAGATTGCCCCGCCTGCCGAGGCGGGACGAGCGACCGGCTGAATGGCGCCGGGCGATCTCGATCTGGATTGAATCACCCGGGAGCACAGGTTCGCATTGCCTCGATCTCGGCTCGCGACACTGGGAAGCCCGCGGTCTTCTATGGATTCCGGGTAAACCGTTGATGTTCATTACCGATCGTCGGGGAGGACCTCGTGTCCTCCCGGAAGACGCCGGGACGGCATTCCGGCGATCACCGGTGACCTGATGGGTGAGTGATCATCCGGATTCCGGATTCGACCGTGCGACTTGCCCAGGTCCACGGGGTGAAGGATGGCACGTTCCCTGCGTTCTCGCGTCCGAGTAATTGTCACCGTCTGGCCAGCGGGATCGTTGGGATCGATATCCCATGCAGTCTATTGAATACCGGCGGGGTAGTTCCGACCACACCAAGCCACACGCGCTTTTGGCTCGTCCGTTCCCGCTGCCGGCCGTCGACCAGGACCAGCGCATGACGGTGCTCGTGGTCGATGACGAGCCGCACTTGAGAGAATTGCTCCGCTGCGTCTTCGAGGAAGAGGGCTTCCATGTCCTCTGCGCGGCCAACGGGGAAGACGCCTGGCAACTCTGGCAGCACCGGGCACCGGCGGTGGTGGTATCGGATGTGATGATGCCGACCCTCGACGGGTATGGCCTGCTCCGTCGCCTGCAGGGGGCCCTCGGCACCGTTCGTCCCCCCGTGATCCTGATGTCTGCCGCCCCGTCACGGACGGTGACCCTTCCGGTTCCAATGGTCGCGAAGCCATTCGACATCAATGAGTTGCTCACGCTCGTCGAAGACGTGGTCAGCGCGACCGACCGGGGCGCGGCCCAGTACCGGTGCGACGGCATCGCCTGAAACCGGCGGATTTCCGATTTGACCAAGCTTGACCGGGGAGGGGCCTCATGGTAGCTTATCCGGCGAGCGAATACGGCGCATTCGTCTAGCGGCCTAGGACACCGCCCTCTCAAGGCGGAGACCAGGGGTTCGAATCCCCTATGCGCTACCACCGCGAGAGGAGGCCCGGACGCGATCGCGTCCAGGCCTCTCCTTGTGCCATCGACGGAGATCGCGATGTGTTGGGGTCAGGACCCGCCGATCGCGTAGACGGAACCGTCGTCGCTGCCAATGTAGAGCAACCCATTGAGGACCACGGCCGACGAGCGGACCGCGCCGCCGGTCTGGAAGCGCCACAGCTCTTGGCCCCCCTCGGCGGCCAGCGCGTAGATGGTCCCGTTGTCGTTGCCGAAGAAGACGGCGTCGTCGCTGACCACCGGCGACGAGCCGATGTATGACTCGGTGTGGACGCCCCACCGCTGCAGCCGCTGCTCAGTGTCGTAGGCGTAGACCAGGCCCTCGTCCGTCGCGACGTAGGCCGAGCCGTCGACGATCGCAGGGGTCGTCAGCGTCAGGTCCCAGGCGTAGAACGACCAGATATCGACCAGGGACCCGTCCTCGGCACTCAGGACGAGCAAGAGCGTCGAGATTACCGAGCCCGCGTCATCTCCCTGGATCGCGTAGGCGGTCTGGTAGATGAGGTCCCCCACCACCACCGGCGCGCTCGCGACATCCCAGGTGAAATCGGAATAGATCTCGACTACCTCGAGCAGGGTCGGGGTCGTACCGATGTCCGCCAGGCCCTCGGAACCGACATCGGCCGTCTCGGTGGCATCGGCGGCGGGGGTCTCGGTGGCGGTTTCCTCGACGACGCCTCCGGCGGCGATCGTCTCCTCGGCGGCAGCGGTCTGAGTCGCCGGGTCAGGTGTCGGTCGCGCCGACTCCGATTGACGCTCGGCCTGGGTCTCTGCCAGCTCGGCGTCGAGATAGGCGGTCCAGCGAACGGCGCCGGTCTGCGCGTCGCGGCTGAAGATGCCCGCGTCCGACGAGAAGTAGAGGGCACCGTCCCCGAATGATGGGGTGGTGACGTCCGACTTGTTGGAGAAGTCGTGCCAGCGCTCGATGCCGGTCTCGGCGTCGATGGCGGTGATCTTGAACGAGTTGCTGCTGACGTAGACCAGCCCGTCGACCACCATTACCGACGTCGTGATCGCGCCCCGGTCCTGTTCCTCGGCGGGCAGCGTCTCGATGTCGGGGTTCAATTCACCGGCGTAATAGCGCCACCGCTGCTCGCCGCTCTCGGCATTGACCGCGTAGGCGTACCCGTCACCGCTAGCGAAGTAGACGCTGCCGTCAACGACGGCGGCGGACCCGTTGATCGGGCCGTCGGTCGGGAAGCGCCACCGCTCCTCCCCGGACTCTGAGTCGAGGGCGTAGAGGGAGCCGTCGTTGCTGCCGACGTAGAGGACACCGCCGGCGACGACCGGAGCGGCCCGGACGGCACCCTGGGTCGCGAAGCGCCAGGCCAGCGTCGGGTCACCGGAGGGGGCCGGCCCCGGTTGGGCACCGGTCCGGCCGAGGTCGCCGTGGAAGGTGGCGGTGTCATCGGCGGTCTGGGCCAGCACGAGGGCCGGGACCAGGGCCGCGGCGACGGCCACCGTCGAGACGATCCGGACGCCCCGGGTGGCCATCCGGCGTAGGGGGGTCGACATGCGGTGAGCTCCCTCTTTCTGGCTGCGAGTACTGGTGATCGGACTCGACCCGGTGCGACGGGTGGCGTCTAGGACCCGGCGATCGCGTAGAGCGCCCCGTCGTCGCTGCCCACGTAGACCACCCCATCGACAACGGCGGGCGAGGAATGCACGTAGCCCCCGGTGGCAAACGTCCAGGCGGCGACGCCGGTGTCGGCCTTGAGCGCGTAGAGCTGCCGGTCGTAGCTGCCGACGAAGATCAGACCATCGGAGATGGCAGGGGAGGACATGATGGCGTTGCCCGCCTTGAAGCCCCACCGTTCCAGGCCGGTGAAGCTGTCGAGAGCCCGGACCACACCGTCGTGGGTACCGACGTACACGATCCCGTCGGCCGCGGCGGGCGTCGAGAGCGAGTACGACGAGGCGCTGAAGTTGAACGACCAGCGGAGGGTGCCACCGTTGGCGTCGAGGGCGATCACCGCACCGGCGGTGACGACCGGGATCGTCGCGGCGCCGTCACCGTCGAAGTTGATGTCGCCCGTCTCCTCATCGACCGAGATCGAGAAGTCGTCCGGCCCGCGGGCCGACTCGGTGGCGGCGGTCAGGAAGATCACCGAGTTTCCGGCGATGGTCGGGGTGACCGAGACGTCGGCACTGGCTTCGTAGGCCCAGCGCAGCTTGCCGGTATCCTTGTCGAAGGCGCGCATCTGGCTGCCGCCGCCGACGAAGACGCTCTGGCCGGCGACGGCCGGGGTGCCCACCGCAAAGCCGGCGAAGGTGGCCGACCACCGGATCACACCGGTCTCGCCATTGATCGCCAGCAGCGACCCGTCGGAGGCGCCGACGTAGACGAGGTCACCGACCACCACGGGTGAGGTGGCGGAGGTCGTCTGCATCTGCCAGATCGGCTCTCCCAGCGCGGCGTCGATCGCGTGGAGGACGCCGCTGAAACTGCTCACGTAGACCCGTCCGTCCGAGACGGCGG
>JACCVE010000520.1 GCA_013698285.1 Chloroflexia bacterium
ATCTCGCCCCGGCCGACTGAGACCGAGACCCCGCGTAACGCGCGACCGCGGGCGATCCCCGAGACATCCAGCAATGGCTGGCGCTCGACGACCCCGCGCTCGTGGAACCCGGTCTGACCTTCCCGCTGGACCTCGCCCGAGGCTTTGCCGAGCATCGTGGCGACCAATTCCAGCTTCGGCATGCTGGCGAGCGAGCGGGAGGCCACCGTGGCGCCGTCCCGCATGATCGTGACGTGCTCACACAGGGCGTACAGCTCGTCGAGCCGGTGGCTGATGAAGATGACCCCCACGCCGCTGGCCCTCAACCCCCGGATCGTCTCGAACAAGGTCTCCACTTCCCGGTCGTCGAGGGACGAGGTCGGCTCGTCCATGACGACCAGAGAAACGTCATGGGAGAGGGCGCGGGCGATCGCGACCATTTGTTGCATGGCCACGTTGAGGTTCATGAGCGGCTGGCGGACATCCGTGTCGACGCCGAGCCGGGCCAGCAGGGCCCTGGCCTGACGGTGAGCGGACCCCCAGTCGATCAGGCCGAAGCGACGAGGCTCGCGGCCCATCACGATGTTCTCGGTCACCGAGCGGAAGGGGACCAGGTTGATCTCCTGGTAGATGGTGCTGATGCCGTTGCGCTGCGCCTCCTGGGGAGAGCGAAAGGCGATCGGGCGACCGTCGAAGGTGATCGAACCCCCGTCGCGACGCTGCGCACCGGTGAGGATCTTGATCAGGGTCGATTTGCCGGCCCCGTTCTGGCCAACCAGGGCGTGGACCTCGGCCCGCCGCACGGTCAGGGACGCGTCGACCAGCGCGGGGACGCCGCCGAAGGCCTTGGTAATCCCTGTCATCTCCAAGAAGGGCGCGGACTCGGTCGCGCCGTCAGCCAGGTGGTCGGACACGCGATCTACTCCGAGATTCGACACCTCGATGCCAGGACGGCCGGGTGAGTATCGGCGCGGCGCATGATACGCCAACGATCCTCCGGATGGGGACCGCGTGCATGGGGGTGCGGCTACGGGGGCTCACCGAGGGGGTAGAGACGGGGATGGGCCGGGCATTACCCGACCCATCCCCGATGTCGCATCGCGGTGAACGGCAAGCCTTAATAGGCCGCGTCCACGAACTCCTCGGCATTGCTCTCGTCGTAGAACTTGTCCAGGTTCAGGATCGCGGTCGGGATCTCCTCGCCATCGGCGTACTTGAGGAGCGTTTCGAAGGCAATGGGGCCGAAGCGGGGGTTACACTCGACGGTGGCACCAAGTTTCCCGTCGATGATATTTTGGAGCGCTTCCTTCGACCCGTCGATCGAGACGATGACCACGTCGGTGCCGGGAACCTTGCCCTGCGCCTCGAGTGCGAGGATCGCGCCAATCGCCATCTCGTCGTTATGGGCGTAGACGGCCGTGGCGCCGGTATTGGCCTGATACAGGGTCTCGAAGACCTGGCGACCGAGGTCGCGGGCGAAGTCTCCGGTCTGGGACGCGATCACCTCCATGCCCGGAAAGCCGCCCTCGGGGGCCGCCGCCGGGGTGGATGCCGCGGTCATGTTGCGAGGGTCCGGGGTATAGCTGCCAGCCAAGTAGTCACGGAAGCCGCGCTGGCGATCGATGGCCGGAGTCGACCCGGTGGTGCCCTCCAGCTCGATGATCTGGGCCTCGCCACCCATCTCCTCAGCCAGCCACTGGGCGGCGCGGGCGCCCTCCTGATAGAAGTCGGATCCGATAAAGGTCAGGAAGGCCTCGCCCGGCTTGGCAATCGTCTCATCGACGTTGCGATCCAGCAGGATGACCGGGATGCCAGCCGCCTCGGCCTTCAGGCAAGCCTGGGCGAGCGGGACCTCTTCACGCGGGGCGAGGAAGATGGCGTCCACCTGTTGGGCGATCATCGAATCGACGTCGGCGATCTGCTTGGTCGCTGACCCGGCGGCGTTCGTGTAGATCAGTTCGTGACCGCCGGCCTCGGCCTCGGCCCGCATGCTCTCGGTCTGGGCGATCCGCCAGGGGTTATTCTCTTCGACCTGGGAGAAGCCGACCTTATAGGTCTCCTTCTTCTCCAATTCGGGAGCCGCCTTGCCGGTAGATACCAGGCGTGCCCCAACGACGGCGGCGCCGATCCCGGCCCCGCCGACCGCGACGACGCGGCGGCGTGTGAACTGGTGATCCATGACGATATCCTCCAAGCTGCGGGCGACGCGTCTCGCCCAGATTCGACGGGCGTCACCGCCCGGACATCGGCTCGTACGGGAACCTATGACGATGACGTTGCGGTCGCGCGACGCGGGTCCTCCCACGACGAGACCGGCGTTCCCACGCCGTAGAGCCATGCGCACGATATCGGCCTGGGCATGCGCTGTCAAGCGGCACGCCGGGTCGAATAGGGAGGGTTCTTGGATGTGATCGGGATATCGGCAAGGCGAGGACTGGTCTGATCGACCCCGAGATACCGAAGCCCCATCGTTGGCCCCGGATACCGGCCCCGCACCCAGCGAACGGTCGTGCTCGCATCACGGCGAGCGGTGTCTTGGTACACCGCCGGCGGTGAACCGGGTCAGTGTTCAGCGAAACCCTCTCGTTCGGTCAGACGTCAGTCGGCTGCAGGGCGGTGACGTCGTCCTGAAAGGTTTCAGCCGGGTACATGTCGAAGACACGACCCGTGACCGGCACGGCGGCCAATCCCCGGATCGGGGCGACCGACATGATCCGGTCGGCTCGCGTGGGCCGTCGCGGCGGCAATCCGCTCGCCACCGGCCGGGAAACCACGATAGCGGGAGACGCGTCAACGAATGACACGGACAAGACGGCATCGGTAGCGACCATGGGATTCTCCGGGACGCGGGGCGAGTCGTCGATCCGGTCAATAGCGTCGTCGAGGCGAACGTACGCAGGGTTCGTGCCAACCCGTCACACCTTGAACCGACTCCCCGTCGCGGCCCGGGCTGTACAATCCCGTGGAGCGTGGGCCGGCGGGATCGCCGCGTGATTGCCCCGGGCCAACATCATTGAGCCGGGACGCGTCCCGGGCCGCGTGGTGACGAGGCGACACGACCGACCCGGGCAACCAAGGAGTTCCACCGTGCAGATCGATCCCGGTCCCGCCTACGACCACCGGTTGGTGGAGACGGTGATCGCCTATCTCCAGACGCGCGACAACCGCCTGTTCCCCTTCACCGCCCGGTTCGATGCCGACCGACACAAGGCGTTCACGCGCGACCTGCGGGAAGGTCTCTCGGACCTGACCGACAGCGGCAGCGCCCGCAAGACCTCGGCGTCCGGATTCATCATGCGCGACGAGCGGTTGCGGGCGGTCGTTTCCGAGTGGGCCCGGGCCAACGGCGGCTGGCCGCGGGGCGCCGATCCCCGGGTGGCGACCACGGCGCTCGGCGCGGCCTCGGTCGAGGATTACGAACCGACCACTTGACGCTCGGGTCGCGTCGCGACGGCGCGGGTGGCGCGTCGCCGCGTCGTCAGGGTTCGACCGCTGCCACGGCGAACCGCTCCAGCGACAGGAAGGGTGGGGGCGTCGCGGCGGGGTCGAGGGCCAGGTTCACCAGGAGTTCGCCGACGGCCGTCGCGAACTTGAAGCCGTGTCCGGAAAACCCGGCGCCGAACGTCACGTTGGATCGTTCCGGGTGCCGGTCGATGATGAAGTCCTGGTCGGGGGTCATCGTGTACATGCAGACGGCCCGCCGTTCGATCCGGGTCGTCACGCCGCCGAGACACGTCGCGGCGAACCCCGCGACCAGCGACGCCTCGTCGTCGGTCGCGTTCCGGTCGAGGGTGTCGGGGTCGGCCAGTTCGCCGCCGGAGTGCTCGGCCAGCTTCAGGCCTTGCCCGAACGTTTCGGCGTCGAGCGGGAACCCATAGACGTGACCGGCGTCCGACTCACTGATGAAGACCGGGAACCGTTCGGCCCGGAACGGGGCCGGGTCCTCGACCGCGAACCACCACAAGACCTTGCGCAAGACCGTCAGCGGCAGTCCGCAACCGGCCAGGATCTGCCCGGCCCAGGCGCCGGCGGTGACGATCAGGTGGTCGGCGGTGTAGGTCGCGTCATCGGTCTCGACCCGTATCCCGGCACCGTCGGCGTGCCATGACCGGGCCGCCTCGTGGGGGCGGATCTCCACGCCGCGCTGGCGAGCGGCAGCGGCCAGGGATGACAGCGTCGCATCGACGTGGAGGAAGCCGGAGAGCGGGCTGAAGCACGCTTCCCAGTCGTCCGGGACAGTCCAAGCCGGGTACCGGTGACGGACCTCGGCACCGTCCAGCCACTCGAACGGGACAGCCCACGTCTCGGCGCTGAGGCGGGCCAGGCGGGCGTGGTCGTGGCCCGGTCCGGCCAGGTCGAGGCCGCCGGTGCGGTGGAGGACGTGGTTGCCGGTCTCCGCCTCGAGGGCGACGAACAGGTCGTCCGCCCGGCGAACGAGGGGGACATACTCCGGGGACTCGGCGTAGGCGTGGCGGATGACCCGGGTCTGGCCGGAATGGCTGCCCCGGTCGTGGACGATGCCGAACTGTTCGAGGACCAGGGCCGGAATGCCGCGCTTGCCGAGGTCCCAGGCGGCGGCGAGTCCCATCGTCCCCCCGCCGAGGACGATCACCGGATAGTGGCTGGCGCCTGTCGATCCGTCCATCCGAGGTCTCCACCGTTCGTGATCGCGAGCGTCGTGGTCCATCAAAGTGTAGGGCTATTACGGTCCGGCGTCGTGCGCAACGCCGGGGAAGGATCGTCGCCCGAGTTGTCAGGCGAGGGATGTCGGGCACCGGACCGAATCAGAGGCGGTCGGATAGACTGGCCCGCATCGGACGAAGGCGGACGTGCCTGGGCTCAGCCCGGGTCATGGGGGAACGAGCACGGTGGCCAAGTTGAAGTGGGGCATCATCGGGGCGGGGACGATCGCGCAGACGTTCGCGGGGGGCGTCGCCGCCTCCAACTCGGGCGAGATCGTGGCGGTCGGGAGCCGGACGGCGGAAGGAGCGCAGGCGTTCGCCGCGGAGTTCGGGATCCCCACCCCCCATGGCTCGTACCAGGCCGTCCTCGACGACCCGGCGGTCGAGGCGGTCTACGTCGCGACGGTGCACCCTGCCCACGCCCGGCTGGCGATCCGGGCGGCGCGAGCGGGCAAGCACGTCCTGTGCGAGAAGCCGCTGGGGATGAACCACGCCGAGGCGATGGCGGCGGTCGAGGCGGCCCGGGAGCACGATGTCTTCCTGATGGAAGGCTACATGTACCGCTGTCACCCGTTCACCCGCCGGCTGGTCGACCTGGTCGCGGAGGGCACGATCGGTGAGGTGAGGCTGATTGAAGCCACCTTCTCGTTCCACGCCGAGGTCGGGACCGATCACCGGCTCCGGAGCCAGGCGACGGCCGGGGGCGGCATCCTCGACGTGGGAGGCTATCCCGTCTCAATGGCTCGCCTGATCGCGGGGGCGGGGATGGGGAAGCCGTTCGCGGAGCCGGTCTCGGTCGTGGCGGCCGGGACACTCGACCCCGAGACGGGCGTGGACGCCTGGACTTCGGCCCTGCTCGGCTTCGAGCGCGGCATCATTGCCCGGTTGACGACGGGCATTGCCCTGACGACCGAGAACGTGGTCCGCGTATTCGGCAGCGAGGGCAGCATCACGGTGCCCGAGCCATGGACGCTGCGTGGCAGTTCCCGCTCGACCACCTTTGACGTCCAGCGGCACGGGGAGGAGCCGCGTCAAGTCACCGTCGAGGCGGACGCCGACCCGTGGACGATCGAGGCCGACACGGTCGCCGCCCACGTCGCCGCCCGCCAGGCGCCGGCCATGAACTGGGCCGACAGCCTCGGCAACGTCCGGACGACCGACCGGTGGCGGCAGGCGATCGGCCTGACCTACGAGGCGGAGCGACCGACCGCCCCCCGGCCCCCGATGCGGGGCGGCCAGTTGACCCGGCGCGACGACGCGGCCATGCCATACGGGACGATCGAGGGGATCGAGACGCCGGTCTCCCGCCTGGTGCTGGGCGTCGATAATCAGACGACGTTCCCGCACGCGGCCGTGATGTTCGACGACTTCTTCGAGAGGGGCGGCACGGCGTTCGACACGGCCTGGGTCTATGGCGTGGGAGTCTGCGAGACGATGTTCGGGCACTGGCTGAGCCAACGAGGAGTCCGCGACCGGGTGGTGATCCTCGGCAAGGGAGCGCACACGCCCTTCTGCACCCCGGACGGGGTCCGGTCGCAATTGGCCCAGAGCCTCGAACGCCTCCAGACCGATCACCTCGACATCTACATGCTGCACCGGGACAATCCCGACGTGCCGGTCGGAGAGTTCATCTCGGTCCTCAACGAGTTGCGCGACGCGGGTCGGATGCGCGTGTTCGGGGCCTCGAACTGGCCGGTGGAACGGGTCAAGGAGGCCAATGCCTGGGCGGCGGCGAACGGGAAGCGGGGGTTCGCGGCGATCAGCAACAACTTCAGCCTGGCCCGGATGATCGAGCCGCCCTGGGCCGGTTGCCGCTCGGCGTCCGACCCCGAGACGCGGGCCTGGTTGACGGAGTCACATACGCCGCTCATGCCGTGGTCGAGCCAAGCGCGAGGCTTCTTCACCGGCCGGGCGAAGCCAGACGACCATACCGAC
Source organism: Chloroflexia bacterium (assembly GCA_013698285.1). Classification (GTDB taxonomy): domain Bacteria; phylum Chloroflexota; class Chloroflexia; order Thermomicrobiales; family UBA6265; genus JACCVE01. Next base: position 6,597 of record JACCVE010000520.1, read on the forward strand.
CCAGAACTGGTGCGCTGCTGGTACGCCGACGACAACTTCGAGCGGCTGGCGCGGGTCGAGCGGTTCGCGGCCGAGCGGGAGGTGCCAACGGTGGCCGTTGCCCTGGCCTGGGTCCTCCACCAGCCCTTCCCGACGTTCCCACTGATCGGTCCCCGGACATTGGAAGAGACTCGAACCTCGATGGAGGCCATGGCGATCGAGCTCTCCGATGCCGACGCGGCCTGGCTCAACCTGGAGGGAGAGCGATAGGGAACGCCATGGCGTGGTTCATCGCGTGCATTGTCGGGTTATCGACGTAGGGCGGGGTGATTCGCCTCGCCGACACTGACGCATCCGCGATGGGAGACACCGATGGCCATCACAGCCACCGTCGAACGCCTGGGGCCCGATCTGATCCGGGTCCGGCACTTGATCGTTAATCTCTACCTGTGGGGCACCCCCGAGCGGTGGGTGCTGATCGACGCCGGCATGCCGGGGGCGACCGGCATCATCGTCGAGGCGGCCGAGGAGCACTTTGGGGAGAGAATCGCACCGGAAGCGGTCATCCTGACCCATGGCCATTTCGACCACGTCGGCGCCTTTCCGGACCTGTTCGAGCGATGGGACGTGCCCGTCTACGCCCATCCCCTCGAACTGCCCTACCTGACTGGCCAGGAGAGCTATCCCCCGCCGGACCCCTTCATCGGCGAGGGCGTGATGCCGCTCTTGTCCATCGTGTTCCCGAAGGGGCCGATCGACCTTGGGGATCGCGTCAGGGCCTTGCCGCAGAATGGCGACGTGCCGGGCATGTCCGGCTGGCGGTGGATCCATACCCCGGGGCACTCGGACGGGCATGTCTCCCTGTACCGGGACGACGATCGCTCCCTGATCGCCGGGGACGCGTTCGTGACGACCAAGCAAGAGTCGATCTACGCCATCTTCACCCAGGAACAGGAGGTCCACGGCCCACCCGCCTACTTCACCCCGGACTGGCGGGCGGCGAAGCGCTCCGTCGAGGCACTAGCCGCCCTGCGGCCGTCGCTCGCGGCGACCGGACACGGAACACCCATGCGGGGTGAGGACATGACGCGACAACTCGACGCCCTGTCGGCGAACTTTGAGGAGGTGGCTGTGCCGGATCACGGGAAGTATGTGCCGGACGAGATGAAAGGGTCGTAGTGGTTTGAGGTAGTCCGGCGCCGGGGAGATTGATGACACGGGCCGGGCGCACCAGCGACCGGCCCGTGTCCGTGGTGGTCGGTCAGGGGCAACGACGAGACCAATGATCCTCCCTGACCTTGGTCTGGGCCAGTTCGAAGGTGCTGGCATTGGGCGTGACATCGACGTGGCGGTTGACCGCGTAGAGACCCTTCGGGGCGACGAGGAACAGGGCCAGGGCCCGCTCGCGGACGAGGCTAGCCAGCATGTGGGTGATGTTGGACGCCTTGATGCGGGAGGTCTCCGTGACCAGTTCGGCGTACAGGTCCTCGAACTCGAGGACGACCGGTCAAGCCCGGAAAGCTCCCATCTCGCCGGCGAAGGCGGCGTGCATCTCCTGGCCGACCGAGTCCGCGGCCTGGGCATCTTGGTCGTGGATCAGGATGTCCCAAGCGAGGGGACACTCGCGGTTTGCCAGTCGACACCATGCGTCGGCCCGTTGCTCATCGTCGAGCGGGGACACCTCGGTGAGAATGCCGATGGCCACTTCGATATTCTTCGCGACCTGTCTCGCCAAGACCTCCAACTTGGCGGGGGCGGCGATCCGG
>JACCVE010000542.1 GCA_013698285.1 Chloroflexia bacterium
CAGCCACAGGGGGGCGTGAACCGGACGATCGCCCGGCCGTGGGGCTGGCCAGCCTCACTCGGGTAGCCTCGCTCGGCCCGCACCCCGGGAATGCCCGCCAGGCCCTCGACCCAATAGGTGACCTCGGCTTCGTAGCGGGCCAGCAGGGCCGGCTCGTCCTGGGCCAGCGACCATTCGACGGCCGCCAGGAGGCCGGCCAACTCTTCTTTGCCGACCTTCATCGGCCGGCCGATGCTGTAGTTGGGATTGCCGTTCGCCCGGCAGGCCGCCACGAGGCCGGCCCGGCCCAGCACCAGCCCGCTCGATTGGGGACCGCGCAGCCCCTTGCCGCCACTGAAGATCACCAGGTCGGCCCCGGCGTCCCGGCTGAACCGCCACAGGTTGCTGACCGGCGGCACCTGGCCCGCGGCGTCGACCACCACCGGCACATCGCGCCGGTGCGCGACCGAGATCACCTCGTCCAGTGGCAGCGCCCCCGTCGCGTAGTGGCTGCCGGCGAACCAGAGCACGCAGGCCGTCCGATCGCCGATGGCCGCCTCCAGATCATTGGCTCGCCCGCCGATCTCGACCATGGTCGCCCCCGTCTGGCGGGCGGCATAGTCGTACCCGTTGCGCTGGGCGCGGTGGACCACTACCTCGGTCCGGTCGCACCCGGCCAGGGATGGGAACGCGGCGATCCTGTCGGGATCGGTGCCCGCGATACAGGCCGCGACGGCGACCACGATCCCGCCCGCGGCCCCGGAGGAGACGTAGGCTGCCTCGTTATCGGTCAATGCCGCCAACCGGGCCGAGACCGCCTGTTCGAACTCGCGCAGGTCCACGAACGATCCGGCCGCCGCGGTCATCGCGGCCACGGCCTCCGGGGGCATCCGCGACCCGCCCAGTTTGGTCAACGTCGCCGAGGCGTTGATCACCCGCCGCAACCCGAGCCGGGCGTAGGGCGCGGGCGGGGGCGGTAGGCCGGTCACGGTCGTGGCCGGGGCGCCGTCGGCGATCATCGGCGTGGCGAGGTTGGTCATGGGGCTGTCCTCGGCGAGAGGCGTGAGACGTACTGGGATCATCGGGCCGGATCGAGACCCGACCCGCGGTCAGGGGCGGATCGCTGCGAAGGCGGCCAGCGTGCGACGGGTCATCAGGCCGTAGTTGTAGACGTTGATCCCGGCCACGCCCGCCTCGCGCCAGGCTGTCACCCGGGGGGAGATCGTGGCCGGGTCGACCGTGTCCGGGGCAATCGCCCGGATCATCCCCAGGACCGGCTTGTCCCCCATCGTCTGCCGCAACTCGGCGGTCCGCTCGCGGGCGTCGGCGTCGGAGGTCGCGTAGCCGGCCAGGGCCTCGTCGGCCAGGCGGGGCAGGGCTGCCCGGGCATCGTCGCTGACCTCGCCGGGGTTGAGGGCGGCGAACTGCCGTACCCGCGTCCCCGGGCTGGCCCCCTTGATCGCCGCGTAGAGGTCCACGCCCAATGCGGTGACGATCTCGGAGCGCATGGTGCCGTAGGCCTGGAAATCGGCGTCGTCGAGCAGGGCCGCCGCGTCCTGGGTCGGGACACCGTCGCTCGCCGTCAACCCGCCGGCTCGCTCCCAACTCACCTCGAGCAGGCTGGCCACTCGGCGCCGGACACCCTCGCCGTCGATCCCCGCCGCCCCGGCCCGTAGCAGCTCATGCTCGGTGAACGAGAGGCCGAGGAGGCGTTCCTGGATCACATCGAGGGCGACCCCGGTGATCTCGTGGTGGTAGCCGTGGGCGAATCCCATCGCCCCAGGGGACTCCAGTTCGATCGCGCTGACCTCGCCGCCCCGGACCACGTCCTCGACCAGCGCCAGGGCGTACTCCCGCACGGCGGGGTGGGCCGGGTCGAGGCTGTGGATGTAGGGATCGCCGAAGGCGTTGCGCATCGCGCAGTCCGGGTGCCGCTCGCCGAGCCAACTGTTGTGGAGCAGGACGACCCAGGCGACGAGGTCGAGGCCCCGCGCCCTCCGGGCCGCGTCGAGCGCGGAGAGTGGCG
>JACCVE010000547.1 GCA_013698285.1 Chloroflexia bacterium
CAATAAGTACGAGTACGAGTACGAGCACGATCGAGAGGGCACGGGCGGAGAGCGACGAAGTGACAGTGATCATCCGTGCATCTCCTTTCCATGGTATCCCGGCGACCCACGCGTGTGGACCCTTCGCCCGCATGGTAGGTGGACGGGGAAAGGCTGTCAAGCCCGGTTGGGTGGAGACGGCCGATGCGCGACCAATAGGCTACGGCGAACAGGGCATGCGCCCGATGACGAATCGAGACCCTCCTTCATCGGATCGCCCCTGGACTCGGCAAGATAGGGTAGACGCCGATCCCTACTCGTCGTCGTCCTCCAGCACCAGGTCGGCGAGGGCGCGGGGGAGGTGGCCGTTCTGCTGGGGGCAGACGTGCAGGCCGGGGCCCATCGGGGCGCCGCACATCGTGCAGCGGGGGCGGCCGGCGGAGACGACCGAGACGGCGTCGACGCTCAGCTCGCGAGCCTGCTCGCGGGTCATCCGGCAGCGGAGGGTGATGCCGGTATCGTCGTCGGTCAGGTCGTGGGCGACGATCACGAAGCGGCCGCGACGCTCGTCGTAGCCCAACTCCATCCGGCCGACGCGGAACTGGCGGCGGGTGTCCTCGTCGAAGGAGGTCGGCACGTTGCCGCCGCCGAGGGACGGCGGGGCATCGGGCAACTGGTCGATCAACTGGTCGAGGGCCAGACCGAGGGCCTGGAGCTGTTGCTTCTCCATCCAGACGATCGTGGTGACGCCGTCGATCAGTGTCAGGAGCCGGAAGCGGCGCTGACCAGGCTCGCCGATCGCTTCGACGCGGACGCGCTGGGCGTCCAGGTCGTCGTGGGAACTCTCGAAGGGGTCGGAAGGCATGGGGAGGGAATCCTTGAACAGACGACATGATGCTGCAGGGGTGGGGACCGGACCGGCACACGTCCCGATCGGGGATTCAAGCCACGCCTCAGGCGGGACAGCCGACGAGACGCGGTAAGCGACGGTGTCGGGAAAAGGATAGCACGGGGAATCGGAGTGGGAGTCGTGGGGCGCGAGGATGGCATAGGGCACCAATCGCAGTGAGGCGTCGGGCTAGAACCGTCGCTTCACATACTATCCCATAAGACGTACTACACGGTGAAGGGAGGCTGCTTGCCACGCCCTCCCGATCGAACGGGTATCCCGGATCGGATGCCGTTTTCATCGGGATGGCGCAGCGAGCAGTGTCCTTCCATCGCGGCTCCTCGCGAGATAGCCTGGCCGTGCGGGACATCGACACCGCGTGGCTGGGCCGGTCAGAACTTCAGCCCTGTTGGCTCGGGTCGCCGTTGGCCGGGCGGCCGTCCCCGGTGGTGGGGACCAGGGCGCCCGGCCCGTTGCCGGGGCGATCGCCCGTGGCGGGGGCCGTGCCGTTGGTCGATGTGGACGCGGTGCCGTCGGCCGCGCCGGGGGCGCGATGGCCATTCGCGCGGTCGCCAGTCGCCTCGATGGCGTCGCGCAGGGCGGGGACGCCGCGCATCATGTCCTCGATCCGCATTCCGGTCAGGCTCTCCAGCAGGGCGGGGACCTGGGCGATCATCTGGGTCATGTCGGCGGTGATCTTGTTGACCCCTACCCCGCCGCCGTCGCCGCCGGTGGAGATGACGGTGATCTTGTCGACCTTGTTGAGGGGTTCCGACATCGCCCGGATGGCTTCCGGCAGGGTGCTCAGGAACTTGTCGATCACGGCGGCCTGGTTGTAGGCCTGGAAGGCCTCGGCTTTGACGGCCATCGCCTGGGCCTCGGCGTTGCCCTTGGCCAGGATCACCTCGGCCTCGGCGAGGCCCTGCAGCTTGGCGATCTCGGCGTGGGCCTGGCCATTCATCCGCTCTGCCTCGGCGGCACCGGAGGCCTTATGGACCTGGGCCTGGCGGTCGGCGTCGGCCAGGGTCTCGATCCGCTGCCGCTCGATCTGGGCGGCCTTGAGGACAGTCGCGATCAGCTCCTTCTCGCGGCGCTGGATCTCGGCCTCCTGGACCTGGATCTCGCCGACCTTGCGGACCTGGTCGATCCGGACCTGCTCCTCGATGACCCGCTGCTGCTGGACATTGGCCTGGATCTCGTAGGCCTTGTCGGCGGCGGCGGCCTGGAGCTGGACGGTGGCCCGGTACTCGGCCTGCTTGACATTGAGGTCGCGGGTGGCCTCGGCCTGCTTGGTCTCGCTGGCGGTCTGGGCGATCACCTCGTCCTGGCGGGCAGCGGCCTGGGCGATCGCGGCCTCGCGGTTGGCGTGGGCGCGCTTGATCGCGGTGTCGCGGTCGGCCTCGGCGGTGGCGATGTCGGCCTGGCGCCGGACCAGGGCGATATCGGGCTTGCCCATGTTGAGGATGTACTCGTTCTTGTCCCGCACTTCCCGGATCGTGAACGAGATGACCTCGAGGCCCATCTTGCTGACGTCGTCGGCGACGTTGGAGCGCATCCGGTCGGCGACCATCTCCGGTTCCTTGACGATCGCCTCGACCGTGAGCTGACCGACGATGCCGCGCAGGTGCCCCTCCATCACGAGGCGGATCAGGCCCTGCTGTTGCTGCTCGTTCTTGCTGAGGAACTGCTCGGCGGCGGTCAGGATGCTGACCGGGTCCGACTTGACCTTGATCTGGGCGACGGCCTCGACGTTCACGGCCACACCCTGGCTGGTGTAGAGGTCCTGGGTCGGGGCGACGTCGAAGCTCATCAATTCTAGCGACAGCTCCCGAGATTGCTGGACCAGAGGCCAGACCACCTTACCGCTGCCCTTGATGACCTTGGTGCCACCGGCGCCGTAGATGATCAGGGCGTGGTTCGGCCCGACCTTGCGAAACAACGTCGCGGCGATGAAGAAGAGCAACGCGACGACGATGACCAACAGGCCGACGATGACCAGTACTCCACCGAGTTCCATGACTGCCTCCGTACCGTTCTGCTCGAATCTCACGTGTCACATCGTGACCGTCGCCATCACACGAGCGAGGGGCTGATGCCTCACCGCGGCACGACCGGCGACCAGGCACTGTCGTCGTCCGCCGGGCGCCCATGTCCCAGCAGGTCGTTGGCTATACGGCGTGGTGGCTGGCGGCGACCGTTCGATCGGCTGGCAGGTCGCGTTCGACCGGTGCCGCTCGTTCGCCGGCCGCGTCCGGCTCTCGTGGCGGGGCACCACCCCGGGCGATCACCTCATCGCGGGGCCGCATGACGTCCTCCCATCCGGCCACGGTCGCGATACCCGCCCGATAGGCCAAGACGACGACCTCGGTACCGCGACCGATCGCGATGCCGTGCTCGGCGCGCGCCGCGGTCACCTGTCTGGCACCATCCTGCTCGTAGATGATCTCGCCGACCCCGCCGGGCCGGATCGAGGAGGAGACCCGGGCCAGGGTACCGGACAGTTCATACCGCGCCGGGTCGAGCTCGGTGCCCGCGGCCGACAGGCGACGAAGCGCCGTCGCAATGACGTACGCGCCGGCGATCCCTCCGGCCACACCGGCGGCGAGGGCGACCGGGGTGACCAGGCCGACCGCGTTCCGGGCGATCAGGCCGATGCCACCGAACCATGCCAGCGCCGCGAGCAACGCATTGACACTGCCGAACCAGGGTCCTCCGAGGTCCCCCCCGTCGGCATCGGCGCCGATGTCGATTCCCCCGACGAGCACGGAGACCAGAGAGAAGATCAGGCCGAAGGCGAGGCATCCGGCGAGGACGGCGTCGAGTGTGTCGTTGATCTGGATCACATCCACCGTATCGCCTTCCGTTTCCGGGCCAGAGACGGCGTCATTGCCATCCCCGCGCGTGGTCGCGGCACCCGAGCACCAGCCTGTCCCCATCGGCACCGTCGCGCGACCATGTTTGCCAGTCGGGGCGAGGTCGCGGTCAGAACGCCACGGACCCGTGCCCCGGGGGGCCAGCCGCCAAGGCCATGACGGCCCGCGGCACCAAGATCGGCCAAGGGGAGCAATGGGGAGGGCATTCCCGGGCCGGGGAAGTTCTGGGGAAGGAGGAGCCCGCGGTACGAACCGCGAGCGCACCGGTGGAGGGGGAAGAGACCGGATAGACCACGCGTTCACCCCCAGGTGTCCGGGGACCGGCGACGCTACGTCCGGGGTTTTTCCCGTTCATCGATGCCCGTATTTTACCATGGATCGGGGGCCAGGCGGTGCCCTCCCGGCACGGGTGCGGCACGGCGACGCTACTGTTACGGCACCATCCGGAGGAGGGTCGCGGCTGGGAACGGGACGCGGACGCGGCCTATACTCTGGCGATACCCGTCCACACGAGGATCCTCACCCATGCCCCAATCATCTGACGCCACGCCCGACACGACGCCCGGCATCATGCCGGACACGGTCGAGGAGCAACTGGCCGCGGCCACGGAGACCCTCGTGGCCATGGAGGCCATCGACGGCGCTGGCGACGATGGCGCGACACTGGTCCCGATCGGGGTCGAGCCGCGCTACGGCAAGACCAAGGTCCGGCCGGAGACGGCCGCCGACGCGCCGCGCTCGGAATCGAGCCTGGGCTTCGAGACCGTGCGAACCGACCCGGAGGTGCGCGCCTTCATCACCCAGGCCAACATCAACCTGGGGGTGCTGGGGTTCACCGAGCATGGCTTCCGCCACGTCAGCCTGGTGGCGAGCATCGCCCGCAACGTGATGCGGCTCTTGGGGCACGACGCCCGGCACCAGGAGCTGGCCGCGATCTCGGGGTACCTGCACGACATCGGCAACGTGGTCAGCCGCCACGCCCACGCCACCACCGGCGCCACCCTGGCCTACCCGATCTTGACCCGGCTGGGGATGGTGCCGGAGGACATCGCGGTGACCCTGGGGGCGATCGGCTCCCACGGCGACGACGGGGCCAGGCTGGGCGAGCCGGTCCACCCGATCTCGGCGGCCCTGATCCTGGCCGACAAGTCCGACGTCCACCGCTCGCGGGTCCGCAACGAGGACCCGACCAGCTTCGACCAGCACGACCGGGTCAACTACGCCGCCACGTCGTCGTTCCTGCGGGTCGATGACTCGGCGAAGACGATCACGCTGCAACTGGAGATCGACAGCACGATGTCCTCGGTGATGGAGTACTTCGAGATCTTCCTGCCGCGGATGCTGATGAGCCGCCACGCCGCCGAACTCCTCGGCTGCGTCTTCCACATCTCGATGAACGACGTGGTCGTCCTCTGATCCGGCCATCGCGGGCCCGCCCCGTGGGCCAGGCCGGTCCGCCTCGCGGCGCGGCGACCACCACGACGACCCCATCGCACGCTGGAGCCAGACAATGACGATCGGTCACCGCTGGAAGGACTTCGACCCCTACCTGCTCATCACGACCCTGATCCTGATGGCGTTCGGCGTCGTGGCGATCTGGAGCGCGCGTGGACTCGGCCCGCTGGTCCCGGGGGACCTGGGCGTGCGGCAGGCGGTCTACGGGATGGTCGGCCTGACGATGATGCTGGTCATCGCCTCGTTCGACTACCGGTTCCTGGCGACGGGAGCGTGGGTCATCTACCTGGCGGGCCTGGCGCCGCTGTTCGCCCTGATGCTGCCGTCGGTCGGGACGACGATCGCCGGATCGGAGCGGTGGATCGACTTCGGCCCGATCTCGATGCAGCCGTCGGAGTTCGCCAAGCTGACGACCATCATCGCCCTGGCGGCGTTCATCGCCTCGCGGGGGGCGGCGATGGCCGAACTCGGCAACTTCGTCGTCTCGATGCTGATCGTCGGGGTGCCGATGGCGATCGTGTTCCTGGAACCCGACCTGGGCTCGTCGCTGGTGTTCGGGGCGATCTGGGCGACGATGATGCTGATGACGGCCCGGACCCGGACGATGTACTTCGGCGGGCTGGCCCTGATGGCAGCCCCGGCCTTCGTGGCGGCCTGGCGGTTCGTGTTCCTCGACTACCAGAAGGAGCGATTGCTGGTCTCCTACAACCCAGCGCTGGACCCGATGGGGGAAGGGTTCAACATCATGCAGGCCCGGATCAGCATCGGGTCCGGGGGGTGGACCGGGGCGGGGCTTGCGGGCGGCACCCAGAGCCAGCTCGAGCTGCTGACAGTGCGGGAGTCGGACTTCATCTTCGCCCACGCCAGTGGCATGTTCGGCCTGATCGGGATGCTGGCCCTGCTGGCGACCTACTTGATCATGATCTGGCGGTGCCTGTCGGTGATCGAGGTGGCGCGGGACAACTTCGGCCAATGCCTGGCGGCGGGCATCTGCGGGGCCTTCTTCTTCCAGGCGATGGTCAATATCGGGATGAACATCGGGCTGATGCCGGTGACCGGCATCACGCTGCCGTTCGTCAGCGCCGGGTCGTCGTCGGTCTGGACGTTCCTGGCGGCCGAGGGGGTGCTGCAGAGCATTCTGATGCACCGAAGGCGGCTGGCCTTCCAGTCGGGGTAGACGGGAGACGGGAGACGGGAGACGGGGAGAGGAAACGTTTCCTATCCCCTATCCCTTATGGTCCGGAGTCGTTGCCGCCGCGGTGGATGATCTCCTCGGCCTGGGTAATGGCGTCAGCGACATCGGCCCGCTCGACGGCCTCGACGACGGGGAGCAGTTCGGCCTCGACGATCGTTTTCCGATCGCCGCCGCCCGGGTCCGTCTGCTCGAAGAGGAGGACGAAGACGGGCCCGCCCCGGCTGTCGCGGGCGGAGACGACCTTGAACTGCTCGGCCCGCATCGCCTCGGCGTTGACGAAGGCCACCAGGTGCTCCACCTTGGCAAACGACCGGTGTCGCCAGGTCCCCATGGTCACCGTCCTCCCCGGCTGCCGCATCTCTCGTCCATCCCTGATCCCGTCCCTGGTCCCGACGCTCCTGGTGGCCCGGCCTGGCCGGCGGCCTCGGCCGAGACCTCCCGGGCCAGGGTGTAGAGTTCGCCGCGGGGGATGGCGAAGAGGGCGGCCGCTTCCCGGGCGGCCTGGCTGGGGCCGTGCCCGCCGGCCAGCAGCGCCCGCAGGGTCGCCCGGACATCGTCCGCCGCGAACCCGCCGTCGAGCGGCGCGCCGACGACCAGGACCACCTCGCCTCGCGGCGGCGCCCCCTCGTACCGGGCCCGCATCTCGCTCACGGTACCACGCGCGATCTCCTCGTGCAGCTTGGTCAATTCGCGGGCGACGGCGACCGGGCGGTCGCCGAGGGCGGCCAGAATGTCGTCCAGGGTCCGGAC
>JACCVE010000568.1 GCA_013698285.1 Chloroflexia bacterium
GCCGCGGTCACGGCCGGGGCGGGTGAAACCGGGCTACTGGTCGACCCGATCGCGGTCGCCACGACGGGGATGGTCGGGATGCCCGCTGGCGCCGGGTCGGACCAACCCGACGACACACTGGACGCCACCGCTGATGCCGTCCGTGAGGACCTCGACGCCGGCGGACAACCGGTCCTGGCGCGGCCCGTCGCCTGGGTTGCTGACGACCCGGCCGCGAATGACGACGCGGACGTGGAGGTCGCCTCGCCGTCCGGAGACGCATCCAGTCATGCCAAGGGTCGCGCCGAGACTGGCTTCCTGATCCTGCCGGATGTGGAGCCGACCAGTGATGGCGGTGCCCCCGCCGGTGCCCCGCCGGAGGCTCCCGGGTTCGCCCCGCTCGATGCCCGGCAGGATGGCGATCGGGATGGTCCGTCCGCGGTCGCCCCCGCCTGGGATCCAGAAGACGCGTTTCCCGCGTCCGACCTCGCCCCCGACGACACTGGATATGACACACACGGTGACGAGCCGGTGGTCGCTCCCGACGATGTGATCTCGCTTCCCGCCCACATGCCGACCAGTGACGTTCACGTGACCGGCGACGATCCTGATGAGGGCGACGGGTCTGAGGGCTGGGAACCACCGCGAGACGCGCCCTCCGCATCCGGTGAACCTCCGGGAACTGGGCCCCATGGGGATAGCCCCGGCTCAGTGGCCCCAGATGACCACGTCGGGCTCGCGCCGAACGAGGCAGCCATCGTCGATGACCTGGCCGCGGACGGGCCGGCGGAATCGGCGACGGACACTCCCGACGAATGGTCATCACCCCGCCGGGCCGACGACCTCGACGACGCGGCGCTGCCCCTGGACCAGGCGCCCGACGTGGTCTCGGCACCCGCCGGCTGGGACACGGGGGACGATCCCGGCCTGACGAATCTCACCGGACCCCGCGCTGACGATGCACCCGACGACGATGCGATGACGGATCTCCCGCCGATGACCGAGCCGGCTGACCCCTCTCAGCGACAAAACCTGACGGGGGACGACCTGGCTGACCCGGCTGGCGGGGAGGACGAGACCGGTGACACCGGCACGGCCGGTCGAGACCCTGGCGAGCCCTCGCCCGGCCCGGGCACGAACGGGAGGAATCGACCCATCATCCCGCCCTGGCGGCGCCGCTGACGGGGCCGACGGTCCTTTGCCGATCACGCGTGATGACGGGCGGCGACCCGCCCGGGAGGGAACGATGGACCAGGATATCTTATTGGGGACCTATGTCTTCGGCCTCGCGATCTTCTTGGGCCTCGAGGTCATCAACCGGGTCCCCTCGACCCTCCACACGCCATTGATGTCCGGCACGAACGCGATCCACGGCATCGTCCTGATCGGGGCGATGATCGTCCTCGGCAGCGCCGATACGTGGTGGCTCCAGGTGCTGGGTTTCATCGCCGTGGTGACGGGGGCGGCCAATGTCGCCGGCGGCTTCATGGTCACCGACCGGATGCTAGGGATGTTCAAGAAGCGACCGGCGGCGAACGCCGCGAGTGACCAGGGCAAGGGTGGGCAGGGACGATGATCGAAGACGGACGTACCGCGATCGTCGACCTGTCGTACCTGGTCGCGTCGGCCTTGTTCATCGTCGGCCTGAAGCAGCTCTCCTCGCCGGCCACCGCCAGGCGTGGTAACCAGCTCTCGATCCTGGGGATGGCGATCGCGATCGTCGCGACATTCCTGCTGCCCGAGATCGAGGGGGACAACCTGGTCCTGATCGTGGTCGGGATCGTGATCGGCACGGCGATCGGCATCGTCCCCGCCCGCCAGGTGAAGATGACGGCGATGCCGCAACTGGTGGCCGCCTTCAACGGGATGGGCGGCATCACCGCCGCGCTCGTCTCCATCTCAGAGTTCTCCCAGAAGTCCGAGGTCGGCCGCGGCGAGGGCCTCTCGATCGTCCTCGGCACCCTGATCGGTGCCGTCTCCTTCACCGGCAGCGCCGTCGCCTTCCTCAAGCTGCAAGAGAGGATCAGCGGCCGGCCGATCGTCTTTCCCCGCCAGCAGCTCTACAACGCGGGGATCTTCGCCGCGATCGGCCTGCTCGGCCTGCTGGTGATCGTCCTCCAGGACGGGAACTTCGCCCGGAGTCTCCTCGTCCTCTTGTTCCTGGCGTCCCTGGCCCTCGGCACCCTGCTGGTCCTACCGATCGGCGGTGCCGACATGCCGGTCGTGATCGCGCTGCTCAACTCGGCCACCGGCCTGGCCGCGGCCCTGACCGGCTTCGTCCTCGGCAACCAGGCCCTGGTCATCGCCGGGGCGCTAGTCGGTGCCTCCGGCACCCTGCTGACGATGCTGATGGCCAAGGCCATGAACCGCAGCGTCACCAACGTGATCTTCGGTGCCTTCGGCGCCATCGCCCCTGGAGCGGCCGGCGCCGCCGGCGGTGGCGAGGCCAAACCCATCCGGGAGATCAGCGTCGAGGACGCCGCCGTGCCGCTGGCCTACGCCCAGCGGGTGATCATCGTCCCCGGCTACGGCCTCGCCGTCGCCCAGGCCCAGCACGCCGTCCGGGAGCTGGCCGACTTGCTGGAAGGCCGGGGCGTCGATGTGCGCTACGCCATCCACCCCGTTGCGGGCCGGATGCCCGGCCACATGAACGTGCTCCTCGCCGAGGCGAACGTCTCCTACGACCGCCTCTACGAGATGGAACGGATCAATGACGATTTCGCCCGCACCGACGTGGCCCTGGTCATCGGCGCCAACGATGTCACCAACCCCGCCGCCCGGGAGGACACGGCCAGCCCGATCTACGGCATGCCGATCCTCAATGTCGACCAGGCGGCGTCGGTGATCGTCCTGAAGCGCAGCATGAAGTCGGGCTTCGCCGGGATCGAGAACGAGCTGTTCCACAACGAGAACACGTCTATGCTCTTCGGTGACGCCAAGGAGTCGATCGACCGCCTGATCGGCGCGGTCAAGGCCGCCTGACGACCGGTGCCGGGGCCCTCGACCGGCGTCCCGGCAAAGAATGATGAACCGGGAGGGACCCGCCGGTGACGCGTTCGCAACGGGCCTTCCTCGCGGCGCTGCTCGTCGTCGCGATCGCCTTCGTGGTCTGGCTCCTCGGTGGCGCCGCCCCCCGGCCGGAGATCGCCGGCGACGGGGCGCCGACCGCGACCGCGC
>JACCVE010000576.1 GCA_013698285.1 Chloroflexia bacterium
GTACGCCACCGACCCGACCCCCGCCGCCCGCGCGAGCGCGACGCTGTCCGGGGCGGCTCCAGGGGCGGTCTCGGCGGCTGTCGGGGAGGAAGTCGCGGTCACGGTGAACACTCCGGGTCTGGTCGGGGGGCGAGGCGATGGACTAACTATAGCAAGGGCTATCCCGTCGGTGGCCCCGGTCGGGCAAACGCCAGCCAATCCGGCTCCCAGCCGATCGGGAGGGTGTCGAGAAGGGCGGACACGGCCAGGTCCGCATCGTCCACCTCCACCGACATGACCATGCCGTCTCGCCGGGCGCGATCCAGGCACCGGCCGACCACGGCCGAGATGATGGACTTCGCCCGGTCCTCGTGGCCGGTCGCCACCCCGACCCAGCCGAGATCGACGTCGCCCGGTCCCGCGCCGGCGCGCAGGCTGCCGAAGCCCGCGACCTCGTCCCCGGCGAGCGCCAGGAAAAGGGCGTCCGGAATCAGGTCGTCGCCCAGGAACAGGTCGATCCGTTCGGCGGCGTCGAGCGGGCGTACTGGGTTCCACGTCGCGTGCGACCGGGCGTAAGCCTCGGCGTGGATGTCCGCGACCGACTGGGCGGAGACCACCACCGGCCGGTCGGGGAAGGCGACGACCCGGTACCCCATCGCATCGAATCGGTCCCCGTCGTCCGCCGCCATCGCGGCCGGGTCCAGCCGCCCGATCCGGGTCCGCATCAGCGGGGCGAACGCCTGGCGGCGGAGGAGGCCCATCCCCGCGGCGTTATCGGCCCGCGTCGCCGCCTGGAACGGTCGATGATCCCGTGCTGTCCCCAGGGCGAGGAGCACATTCAACAGCGCCGTGCCGACCCCCTCCCGCCGGGCCGAGGGGTGAACCTGGATGCTCAGCCGCCACCGGGCCGGGTGCAGGTCCGCCTCCCAGACCGTCCCGACGCCAACGATGCGGTCTGCCCGCGCCGCCACGAGGGAGCGCCGGAATCGGCCGTCCCCATCCCGGTCCGGGCCGTGGACATCCGCGAGGACCCGGGCCAGCGGATCGTCGGGGCGGACCACGTCCAGCAACCTCGCGATCTCGTGCGGGTGTGCGTCGCTCCAGGGCACGATCACGCGGACAGTCGCACGGTGGGATCATCGGGATCAACCGCCACCGTGCCCGTCACCTCACCTGTCTCGACCCCGCCGTCAGACCCGAATCTGGCCAGGATCAACCAGCCGGCCAGGACATAGAGGAGGCTGTAGACACCCAGGATGTTCGTCGCGCCGAGGCGGTCGCTTATCGCCCCGGAGATGAGCGAGCCCACGATCAGCAGCACCGAGTTGGCCGCGCCGACCGCTCCGAAGACCCGCCCGCGGTGGCTGTCGGCCACCCGCCGCTGGATCACCGTCGTGTAACCCGAGCCGAGGGCGATGGCCGGGATGCCGACCAGGACCATGCCGATCATCGCCGCGACGATGTCGCCGCCGACGCGGTGAACGTTGAAGATCGCCGCGTCGCCGAGCCCGAGACCGACGCAGCCCCACCCGAACAGGCGGAGGGGGTCGACGTGGGCCAGCCGGCTCCCGATGAGGGCCGCCCCGGCCAGCCCGCCGACCGCCTGGGCGCTGAACAGCCAGCCCAACTCCGGACCACCGCCGCCGTACGTCTCCACCACGAAGACGTTGATCAGCAGCCCGAAGAAACCCTCGCCCAGGAAGATCAACCCGATCGCCCCGAATACCCAGCGCAGCGTCCGGTCGCGGCCGATGATCCGGAGGCCATCGCCCCACTCGTCGACCACGCGCCGGACCGGGTGACGGTCCGGCCCGGTGGCGGCATCGGGCGCGACGGCCCGCGCCGCGCCGCCGACTGGTCGGATCGCCGCGATGAGCAGGCCCGAGACCAGGAAGGTGGCCGCGTCGATCGTCGCCACCCCGCCGAGCCCGGCGTACCCGACCACCAACCCGGCCACCGCCGGGCCGATCAGGCGGCTGAGGTTGTTGTTCAGGCCGTTGAGGGTGTTGGCGGCGACCAGGTCGGCCTCGCCGGCCAGGCGCGGCATCAGGGCCGATTCGGCCGGGCCGAAGAAGTTCCTCGCCGTGGCCGCCAGGAAAGCGACCACGAAGGCGACCCAGACATCGCCCGCGTCCCGCACGAACAGCAGGGCCAGCAGGATCGGCACCCGGACCAGGTCCGCGACCACCATCGTCCGCTGCCGGTCCCACCGGTCCACGAACACCCCGGCGACCGACCCGAACACGACGGAGGGGAGCTGGCTGGCGATCAGCACCGCCCCGGTGGTCTGGACCGAGCCGGTCAGCCGGTAGACCTCGATCGGCAGCCCGACGAGCAGCATCCAGTCGCCGATCATGGAGATCAGCCCGGCCGACCAGAGCAGGCCGAGGTTCCGTTGTCGGAGGAGCCGCAGCATCGGTGTCGCTCTCGCCTGGCGGTCCGCGTCCATCCGTCCGGGGCTTCACGGGATCGGGGCAGGGTAGCGGGCCTCGGATGGGACAGGCCACCGTGTTGGGCCGGAGGAATCTACCACGCCTCCAGGACTGGGGTCCGGGCTGAGGCAGGGCGGCTAGGTCGTCGCGGGCTGCTCGGAGGTGGCAGGCAGTGCGGTCGCACGGGCGACCGGCGCGTGCCGCGGGGTCGTTCCCTGGAATAGACGAAACCTGGACTCGCCGGAGCGAGCGGGCGCCACCGAGCTGAGACCCGAGCGGGACGATGTTCCCGCCGGGCCGTTGGGGTGGTCCACCCGGGGAGGTTGGACGAAAAGTCGCTGGCCGTGGACGTCCGGCGCTGCCCCGGATGCCCGTTCGCCGGTCAGTCCTTCACTACCACCGTCGCCATCATACTCGGGTGGATCGCGCAGGCATAGTCAAACGTGCCCGCCGTGTCGAAGGTGTGGCTGACAGTGTCGCTCCGCTCCAGGACATCGCTGTCGAGCGTGCCGTCGGCCGACGTGACCGTGTGCGGGATCGCTTCATCATTCGTCCAGGTCACCGTCGTCCCGGCCGCGATCTCGAGACGTGGCGGGTCGAAGGCCAGGTCGGCGATCGAGACCGTCGCCACCTCCCTCGCGCCCGGCGACGCGACCGGGGACGCTCCCGGCGACGCCACAGGCGACGCCTCGGGGGTCGCCTCGTCCGTGCCCGCAACCCGGCCGTCGGTGCCGCGCACCTCGACCCGGCCGACCATCATCGGGTGGATCTGGCAGGAGTAGGGGAAGGACCCCGATTCCGCGAATGTGACCGGCTGCAGGGCGCCGGGTCGCAAGATGCCGGTGTCGAAACCGAGACCCGTGGCGGTGTGGGCGTCGTCGTCGAGGTTGACCC
>JACCVE010000584.1 GCA_013698285.1 Chloroflexia bacterium
GGATCGACACCCGGCTGCTGACCCTGCTGCTGGATGGAGGCTACCTCCCGGTCCTGACCCCGCCGATCCTGGGCGCGGGGGGCGTGCCGATCAACGTCGACGGCGACAAGCTGGCCCTGGCCCTGGCCCGGGAGCTGGGTGCCGAGGGGTTGCTGTTCTTCTCGGATACGCCGGGCCTGCTGGCCGATGTCCGCGACGAGGCGTCGCTGGTGCGCGAGATCGACGCGAGCGACCCGGCATCAGCCCTGGCGGCGGCCTCGGGCCGGATGGTCGTCAAGGTGGAAACGGCGGTCCGGGCAATCGAAGGCGGCGTGCGCCAGGTCGTCTTCGCCGATGGCCGGGCCGAGCGGCCGATCTCCCGCGCCCTGGCTGGTGAGGGCACCGTGATCCGGGCCGGGACATCCGTCGTGTCCCCGGTGTCCGGGGAGGCTTGACCGGCGATGGCGTCCAGGGAACCAGCTTCGCCAGCGCGTGACGGGCCGGCCGATGAGCGAGCCATTCGCGCGTGGCCGAGCGGGGGCCGCTCCGACGGAGAAACCCCTGGGCTCATCGTGCTCTGCGGGCTACCCTTCGCGGGAAAATCGACGCTAGCCCGGGACCTCGCGTCCCGGCTGGGGATGCGGCACGTCGAGGTCGATGCCATCGTCCGGGAGCAGGGCATCAACTTCGGCCCCGCCCCGCTTCCCCGAGAAGCCTGGGTCACGGCCTACCGGGAGGGGCACCATCGCCTGCGGGATCTGCTGGCGGGCGGCACCCCAGCGGTCTGGGACGCGGTCTCGTTCCGCTGGTCGCACCGGGAGGCCCTGCGGCGCCTGGCGACCCGGCAGGGGTGGACATCGCGGCTGGTCTGGGTCGCTCCCCCGGCGGCGGAGATCGCGCGGCGACGGGCGGACAACCGGCTCGTCCCCCGCCGGGGAGATGTCCCAGAGGCGGAGTTCGCCGGAGTGGCCGCCGGATTCCAGCCGCCCCGCCCAGACGAGGGCGCGACGCGGTACGATCCCGCGATGATGTCTGTCGAAGAGTTGATCGCTATCCTGACGACATTGGACCACCCGGTGTCGTCAACCGCTCCAGTGTTCTCGACCAGCCCGGCCGCGCCACCTCTGGCGGAACAGTCGGTGATGAGTCGTACCTCCCCCGTTGCTCCAGGCTTCCCGTCGTTTCCACCACCTCACCCGATGGCCGAGTGCCCCTACCATCCTGAACCCGAGCGATGCTGGTCGCCGACCTATCGTTTCCCGTTCCCACCTGCGCCGAAGGAGTTCCCCAATCACCATGACCACATCGACCGTGTCCAACGAGGCCATCTTGGGAATCGAGGGGGAGCGGCAGGTCCCGTTCTATGCCAAGCGGGGCATCGCCCTGGTCCGGGGAGAGGGGGCCTACCTCTGGGACGCCGGGGGCAGGCGCTACCTGGACGCGATGAGCAACTACGGCGTCGCGGTGCTGGGCCACGCCGACCCGGAGTTCGCCGCCGCCCTGAGCGACCAACTGGCGACCCTGACCACCGGCCACCAGAGCTTCGGCAACGACCAACGGGCCGAACTGCTCGACGCCCGGGCGTCAGTGCTGCCGGCCGGGCTGGACCGCTCGTTCCTGAGCAACTCGGGCGCGGAGGCGATCGAGGCGGCCCTGAAGATGGCCCGGGCCGCGACTGGCCGCCCGAAGGTGGTGGCGGCCAAGCGGGGCTACCACGGCCGAACGCTCGGCGCCCTCTCGGCCACGGCCGAACCCAAGTACCGGACCCCGTTCGAGCCCCTGCCGATCCCGGTCACCCACGTCCCGTTCGGCGACGTGGCGGCACTTGAGGCGGCCGTCGACGGCGAGACGGCGGCCGTAATCCTGGAACCGGTCCAGGGCGAGGCCGGCATCTACCCCGCCCCGGACGACTACCTGGCGGCCGTCCGGGCGGCCTGCGACCGGGCCGGGGCGCTGTTGATCGCCGACGAGGTCCAGTCCGGATTCCGGACCGGGGTGCCCTTCGCCTGCGCCGGGGCGGGCGTGACGCCAGACATCCTCTGCACGGCCAAGGCGCTGGCCAACGGCTTCCCGATCGGCCTGACCACGACGACGGCGGCGGTCTCCGGAGCGATGCCGGCCGGAGCGCACGGATCGACCTTCGGCGGCAACCCGCTGGCCTGTCGGGCCGCCGTGGTGACCCTGGGCGCCCTGCGCGAGCGGGGCCTCTACGAGCGCTCGGCCCACCTCGGCCAGCGGATCGTCACCGAGATCGAGGGCCGGAATTACCCCAAGGTCCGGGCTGTCCGCGGCCGGGGCCTGATGATCGGCATCGACCTGAAGGAGCGCGTCACCCCGACCCTGCGGGGCCTGCAGGACCACGGTGTCCTGGCCCTGGCGGCCGGCAACTTGACCCTCCGCCTGCTCCCCCCGCTGATCTGGGACGACACCCAGGTCGACGAACTGCTCGCGGCGATGGACTGGGTGCTGGGGTAATGCGGAGATGAACTGACCGGACACGATCGCCGTCTGACCGGCCGCCGGCGAGCGCGAAGACGTGCGACCGGTGTTCATCGGGCCTCTGGAAGA
>JACCVE010000589.1 GCA_013698285.1 Chloroflexia bacterium
GACGGGGACGGCGTTCGCCATCCCCGTCTTCGCGTCAGGTAATTCTTGGTCGCCACCACCGGTGGCCCGACGGTAGCTGCCGACTAGCGGCTAGTAGACCTCGAGGTAGCGGTCGCGCTCCCAGGAGGAGACGTGGCGCCGGAACTCGCTCCACTCGGCCAACTGGGCCTCGGTCAGGCGCTCGAAGACGTGGTCGCCGAGGGCGGCCCGGATCACCTCGTCCTTCTCCATCTCCGCCACGGCCTCGCCGAGCGTGGCCGGCAGGACGGGGATGTTGCGGCGCTTGAGGTCCTCGTCGGTGAAGTGGTAGAGGTTCTCCTCGACCGGCTCGGGCAGGGGCAGCTCGTTCTCGATCCCGTCCATGCCGGCCGCCAGCATCGCCGCGAAGGCGAGGTAGGGGTTGCAGCTCGGGTCCGGGCAGCGCAGCTCGATCCGGGTCGCGGCGGTGTTGCCGCCCCGGATCGCCGGGACGCGGATCAGGGCCGAGCGGTTGGTCCGCGCCCAGGAGACGTAGACCGGGGCCTCGAAGCCCGGCACCAGGCGCCGGTAGGAGTTGACGAGCGGGGCGATCACACCGCAGAGGCCGCGGGCGTGGGCGAGCTGGCCGGCGATGAAGTGCTTGGCGATCTTGGAGAGGCCGTAGGCGTCGTTGGTGTCGACGAAGGCGTTGCCACCCCCCTTGACCGGCACGAAGCTCTGGTGA
The DNA here is from genome assembly GCA_013698285.1 of Chloroflexia bacterium. GTDB lineage: Bacteria > Chloroflexota > Chloroflexia > Thermomicrobiales > UBA6265 > JACCVE01. The sequence goes on from JACCVE010000589.1 coordinate 704, forward strand.
CAGTGCATGCCGGAGCCGTTGATGCCCTCCAGCGGCTTCGGCATGAAGGTGGCGTGGAGGCCGTGGTTCTGAGCGATCGCCTTCAGGACATACTTGAAGGTCAAGGCCCGGTCGGCGGTCACCAGGGCGTCGCCGTACTCGAAGTCGATTTCGTGCTGGCCGATCGCGACCTCGTGGTGGCTGGCCTCGACCTCGATCCCCATCGCGTCGAGGGCCATCACCATGTCCTTGCGGACGATGCTGGCCAGGTCGGTCGAGAGGTCGAAGTAGCCGCCCCGGTCGTGCGGCAGGGGAGCGATGTCGGAGCCATTCTTGGAGAACAGGAAGAACTCCAGCTCCGGCCCGACCTTGTAGAGGTAGCCCATCTCGTAGAGGCGCTCGAGCTGGCGCAGCAGGACGCCGCGCGGGTCGCCGGGAAAGGGGTCGCCGTTGGGGCTGTAGACCCAGCAGATGACCCGGGCGGTCGGGAACTGGTCCCGTTCCCACGGCACGACGGCGAAGGTCGAGAGGTCCGGGTCGAGGTACATGTCCGACTCGGCGATCCGGGTGAACCCGGCGATCGAGGAGCCGTCGATCCACTGCCCGCCGTCGATGATGTGGCCGAAGACGCTGGCCGGGATGGTGACGCTCTTGACGATCCCCATCACGTCGGTGAATTGCAGGTTGATGAACTTGATCCCGTGCTCTTGGACCTGCTTGAGGATGTCGTCTTTGCTCGGGCTCTTGCCGATGATCTTCTCGTGCGAGACCGCCGTTGCCATCGTTCCGGTCGCCTCCCCTATGCCGCGCGTACAGGATCGCCCATGACACCCGGCGGTCCGACCCCGTGTCACCACGAGCGCCAGGCGGACACCGGCCGGGCATGCCGCACGTCGCGCCGACCCCACCCTGAAGTCGACCTCGCGCGGCTCATGTGATCCTCTTTGCCGGATAAGGGTACGGACCCAACCCAGGCGGCGTCATCGTGCGATATGGACAGGGACTTCATTGTTGCTTGTGCAAAACGCACTAAAGTCAGCGTGTATCTCCATGGTCAAGTGGTGCCAATTGCCCCAGGCAGTCGCTTGGGCGCCGGTCGACATCGTGGGCAATGGGATCGCTAGGCCCCTCCGTCCCACGAGTCATGGGACGTTTCGTCGGGCCCGGCTTGGATCTCGAAGTGAACCAATCCCCGTCGCTCGTCGACGCATGATCCGCAGATCCAATGGTAATCATCACCCTGTGGACCACCCTGGACGGCATAGCCGGCCGTCAGCCCATCTGGACGGTCAAGCGAGAACGTGGCGCCGCAGATGACGCAATGATCGTGGTCCCAGGTCTCACTCCACCGGGCATACGCCTTCCACCGCAACCGGGCGCCTTCCCA
>JACCVE010000626.1 GCA_013698285.1 Chloroflexia bacterium
GGCTGGGGGAGCGCCCACCGCGCGGCCCGCGGCCGGACGGCGATGACGCCCGGGCCGGCGGTCAGGATCTCGACCGGCCGTCAGAACAGGCGCCCGGCCAGGGCGACCAGCGCGGCCCAGGCGACGAGTAGGGCCACCAGGCCGGCCGTCACCCCGGAGAAGACGAGGATGAGGCTGACCAGGGCGCCCCGGTTGGCCTCCCGCCGGTCCTGCCGCTCGGCGACGGTCGGGTCACGCCGGAACCGGTCTCCCAGCGGGTCGGTGCCCGCCGCCGGGCCGGTCGCGAAGCCGCCCGCGTAGCGGCTCATGATCTGCTCCTGGACCACCTGCTGCTGGATCGTGCGGTCGTAGGCTTGCCGGGCGAACGGTTTCGATAGGGTCCCGTAGGCCTCGTTGATCCCCTTCGCCTGCTCCTCGGCCCACGACCGCCGCCCCGCGCTCTGCCGGTCGGGATGGAACCGCTTCATCGCCGCCCGGTAGGCCCGGGTGACCTGGGCCGGCGTCGCGTCGATCGGCACCCCGAGCGTCGCGTAGTGGGTCCCCGGGGGGATCGCCGGCCGCCCGGCCGGGGTGGGGCCGGCCCTCGGGTCACGGGTAGAGGATGTGGGCGACCTCGACACGGGACGGTCTCCGGCGAACGGTCCAGACATGGGCGAGATGGGGAGGGAGGCGTGTCACGATGCCACACAGTGTAGCGGTCTCGCGTCTCGGCGGGTCGTTCACGGGCGTCACCGTGCCGCCGGGCCGGGCGTCGAGCGGGCGTTCTCTACCCACTCCCAGCGGTGTGGTTCTCCCGGGACATCGATGCCCGGAACGGCGGCAGGACACGAGGAGTTGCCCCACGATCATTCCGCCCGATCGGGCCATCCCGCCGAGAGGCGCACGGACGCGGCCCGAGGCGGTGTCGCAAGCCCACCTTGACACGATAATGTTGTCCGGTATGTCCACCGAACCTTGTGGGGGAAGGATCTCCTGTCCTCCCGAGTCTGCCAAACGGTTTGGTGCGGGATGGAGATCCCGGTCAGGTCCGTCGATTCGATCTCCGCCGCTCTCGCGCACCGCCTTGTCCCGCCGCCGCGGGCCAACCCGGCCCACCACCCCTGCTACCCTTCCCACATCGGCACAGCCCTTGCTCCCTCACCCCGTGGCCGGAAACGGCGAGCCGGACCGGGGGAGTATTCTCCCGGCGTGATCAGACAGGACGGCTCGGTCACATGTGCCGAATCGACCGGAGGAGCAACTACCATGAGGAACGCGCTGCGTCATGTGGTTCTCGCCGTCTTCGCGATGCTCGCGATCGGCATCACCGGGACATCCGCCCAGGACGCATCCCCGGCGCCGACGCCCGGCGCCGGGGTCGTCGTCGTGGAACCGTCCGAGTGTCTGGTCGAGCCCCGCCCCGAGGGGGAGACCGTGACCGAAGCCACGCCGGCCCCGCGAGAATCTGTCGAGTCCGAGGCCGACCTGCCCCAGGGCGAACCCGCCAGCCAGGACCTGACGGACATCGTCGTCGCCATCGAACGCGAGGCGGCCGCCTGCATCAACAACGGAGACGCCGCGCGGCTGGCGGCACTGATGACCGATGCCCAGGCCGCGGATTTCCTCGCCCAGTTCGAGGACACCTTCGGTGGAGCGACCCCCGATCCCGCCTTGAACGACGTGGCCCTGACGCTGCTCTCGGTCCGCGATGTCCGCGTCCTGGCCGACGGCCGGCTCGGTGCGGTCGTGGTCTGGGTCCTTGAGCGCCAGGAACCAGATGGGGAGGCCCCGGTCCAGCCAGAACTCGAGACGAACTTCCACATCTACGAAGAGGTGGATGGTCGCTGGCTCTTGGCCGATGAGTTGAGCGGATTCATCCGGCAGACGTCAATTACGCGGGTTGAAGGAGGGTGGCTGCTGGATGAAGACGCGTTCGGCACCCGCTACGTCTACGAGACGGAAGGAACACCCACCCCGTAATCAGGCGCGATCGACTAGTTCCGTACAATCGGGTCGAGGGGTACGCCACTCGACGTAAGAGAGGAGCCTGACCATGGCCGTCCGTCTTCGATCCGTATCCTCCGTTGCCGTAACCCTGACGTTGCTGCTGACGAGTCTCGCTGTCCAAGCGCCGGTCCGGGCCAGCGATCAAACGCGGACCGGTGTCCAGCCGTTCGCGCTCTACGTCACCACCGACGTCGATCCCTTTGTGCCGCTCGATCCCGAAACGCTGGCGGACATCGACGGGGGGCAGCCGCTCGATGTCGCCGGCATCGCGCCGAACGTGCTGGTGTCGGCCGACGGCTCGACGATGGTCCAGGTCGAGCATGGGGACCAGACCATGATCACCCTCTCGGACGGCGTCGGCGGGATCGAGCGCCTACGCTTCCGTCCGGGCCGGCCCGTCCACGGCCTGCACCTCAGTCGTGACGGCAACCGCTTGGTGACCGTGGGAACGATGTCGTGCGGTCGGTCCGGCTGCACCGCCGCGGAGTGGACGGTCTTCGACACCGGCGACGGTCATGTCATCAGCAGGGTCGAGGGCGACACGCATGGGTATGGCTCAGACTCGCTCGTCGACCCCGAGGCACGACGCCTGTACCAACTGATCCCCATTCGGGGTGATGAGGCCGAGGGCCCGTGGCC
>JACCVE010000025.1 GCA_013698285.1 Chloroflexia bacterium
TGCCACGGCCGGTCGGCCATGGCATCCGGCGTCACATGACGGTACCGCGAGCGCGTCCGACGACACGGGGGTCGGGAGGCGTCGCGCCCTATCCCGCCGCCGGGCTAACCGGCGGGGCGACCGGCATGGTGCCCGCCGGGGCGACCACGGCGGCGGTGGATGTCCGGCTGGTCGGCAGCATCATCGCGACGATCACGATCGCGAACAGGGCCAGGGCCACGTATTCCATGGTCATCGATTCTCCGAGCTGTCGAGCTGGGCGCCGCCCGGTGGCGGCCGCCCGATTCGTGAGTTCATCCGGCGTCCGGTCGTCAGAGCTGGTACCCGAACTCGCCGTGGGTCGTCGCGTCCAGGCCGGCCGCCTCTTCCGCCTCGCCGACTCGCAGGCCGATCGTCGCCTTGATGACGCTGAGGATGATGAAGCTCATCCCGGCCGCGAAGCCGCCGACCACCCCGATGGCGACCAGTTGCTTGACGACCTGCTCCGGGTTGCCGTAGAAGAGGCCGTCGAAACCGGCCGCATTGATCGAGCTGTCGGCGAACAGTCCGGTCGCCAGGGCGCCCCAGATGCCGCCGATGCCGTGGACGGCGAACACGTCGAGCGCGTCGTCGACCCGGACGCGATGCTTGATGAACTCGACCCCATAGGCGCAGAGCACACCGCCGCCGAAGCCGATAATGATCGAGGCGCTCGGGCTGACGTACCCGGCAGCCGGGGTGATCGCGACCAGGCCCGCCACCGCGCCCGCCGCCGCCCCGAGGACGCTCGGGCGGCCATCGCGCAACCAGGTCACCGCGACCCAGCTCAGGGCGCCCATCGCGGCGGCGGTGTTGGTGACGACGAAGGCATGGGCGGCCAGGCCGTTAGCGCTGAGGGCGCTGCCGGCATTGAAGCCGAACCAGCCAAACCACAGCAGCCCGGCGCCGAGGACCGTCAGGGTCATGTTGTGCGGGTCCATCTTCTCGGTCCCAAACCCGGTCCGCTTGCCGAGCATCGCCGCCGCGACCAGCGCCGAGACGCCGGACGTGATGTGGACCACCGTTCCGCCGGCGAAGTCCAGCGCCCCGTAGTCACGCAGCCAGCCGCCGACGCCCCAGACCCAGTGGGCGACGGGCGCGTAGACCAGGGTCGACCAGACCAGGGTGAAGACGACCAGGGCCTTGAATTTGAATCGCTCGGCGAAGGCGCCGGTGATCAGGGCGGGGGTGATGATCGCGAACATGCCCTGGAACATCATGAACGCCAGGTGCGGGATCGTTCCCGAGTAGTCCGGGTTCGGTAACTGGCCGACGTTCCGCAGCGCGAACCAGTCCAGGCTGCCGATGAACCCGCCCCGGTCCGGCCCGAACGCGAGTGAGTACCCCCACAGCACCCAGACCACGCTCATGATCGCCAGGATCGTGAAACTGTGCATGACGGTCGCCAGGACGTTGCCCCGCCGTACCAGCCCACCGTAGAAGAACCCCAGGGCCGGGGTCATCAGCATCACCAGGGCGGCCGACATCAGCACCCAGGCCGTGTCGCCATAGTTGATCTCCATCGCGCTCCCCCTCCTACCCACCGCGTGCCGGCGGGACGCCAGCCATTGCCTGAGTCTACGGAGGGGACCGGGACGATAAAACGTGCGATGCTGCCGAATCGGGCCCGGGGAGTTGTGCGTGTTGACCAAGATGTCCGGGCCAGGCAGGGGGGTTGTGCTGACAGCCTAAGCGATGTCTGGAACAGGAGGTGGTGCGTGGGCGATGTGCCAGAAAAATCGACGACGAGAATGCCGGACGGGGTGGCGAGCCGCCGTGCGGCACTCCGGCAATGGACCTATGGCCTGTACGCGGTGATCGCGGAGTCCGGGGACCGGCGCGGCATCTTCACCGCCAACTGGTGCAGCCAGGTCTCGTTCGACCCGCCTCTCGTCGTCCTGTCGGTCGAGCGGGAGAGTTCGACCCTGGCGCTGATCGGGGAAAGCGGCCTCGTCACCGTCTGCCCGTTCCGGACCGGCCAACGGGAGCTAGCGGGAGCGCTCGGCCGACCGGCCCGGCGGGCGGGGGACAAATTTTCCATGCCCGGTGTCGATACCGTCCCAACGCGATCCGGCCCCCCGGCCCTTGCCGCCTCGCTCGGCTACGTCGTTGGCCGGGTCACCCGGATGGACGAGACGGGGGACTCCGTGCTGGTCGTCGCGGAGGTCATCGAGGCGGAAACGTACTCCGATGATGCGCCCCTCACCATGCGCGAGGCGGGCTTCCGTCACGCGGGTTGAGTTCCCCTGGCCGGCTCCATCGGGCGCGGCCTCTCGCCATCACTCACCATCGAGGTCCGACCGCCAGAGGCCGAACTCGTTCTGAAAGTACACCGAGGTGCCGTCCGGGGACCAACCCACCACCGGGTCGCTCCCCCGGCCGCGGTACAGCGGCGCTCGCTGGTCACTACGACCGAACGGGTGGGACGACAGTTCCCAGTCCCCGAAGACCAATCTGGACCCGCCGTGCTCGATGCAGGCCACCCGCGCCTTGCCGGGCGACACGCCGGAGCAGCCGATGTTCCCGAAGGAGATCTCTTCGTCCCACCGGCCTGGGATGGCCGGTTCCCGCTCGCCCGGCCCGAGGACGCGAACTTCGCCCGTGGCCCGGGTGACGAGTACCGCCGCGCGGCCGCCCGGGGCTTGCTCGTCGACGAAGAGCAGGGCGCTGAGGTCGGCCGCTCCACTGATCAAGTCATAGCGGCGCAGGGGAAGGACCAGCTCCTCCCCGGTCGCCAGGTCGTGAAGCCGGATCTGCTCCCCGAGCCACTCGGCGGCGTAGGCGGCGGTGTACTCCCGTGACGGGCCCGAGAACGGGTTCGGCGTCTCCCGCACTAGCACCACGAGTTCGACCCGGTCATCCTCACCGAAGAGTCGCTCGGCGTCGTCCGGTACCAACGCGAGCCGGTGTCCGGTCGATAGGCGGAGCTCGCTGGAGAGCATCAGGGGAACCAGGACCAACGCGACGAGGATGGCCGCCAGGGTGACCAGACGCAGGAACGTTCGCTGTTCCCGTTGGACATGGTGCATGGTCATCGCCTCCGCCCGGCGAGCGACCCCGGGGACCCGGGCCGTGGCACGATACTCCGGTGCCGGCCGCTTCCCCTAACCGTTGTCGCGAGCGGGTTCTTGAGCCAACTCCTCCTGCTCGGCGGTCGCCTCCTCGATCTCATAGCCCCCGTCCTCATCGTCCTCGTCGAACTCCCCGAGTTCGTAGTCGCCGCTGGCGACGGCATGGACGCTCTCCAACGCCTCGAAGGTGAGGAACGTCAGGTTATCGAACCCGATCTCGCCCTTCACATACTCGACGAAGATATCCGAGAGCTCCTGGCCGATCTCGCGAGCCAGTCCCAGCCGTTCCGTCATCTCGTCCGGACCGTCCCCATCGCCGGTGACGGTCGCGTCCTTGCCCATCTCACTCATCCGCTGGTCCTCCTCAGGCTCGTCGCGCCCGTCGCTCGATGGTCCTGGACATCGATGACCAGTGTACGGCGTCGGTGGGCCACCGGGCACCGCTCGCCGCGGGCGGCGCGTCCGCGAGCGCCGGGGCGTGCCCCGGACCGCGTGGCCGCCGAGCTGAGCCGCCGGGTGGTAGCATTGGCGTGTTTTGGCGATCGGAAACGACGTGCGTCGTTCGGGGGTGTCCTACGCCACCGCACAGACGCACCGATGACGCGGCGAATGGGTGGGGCGACTTGGCACGACACGACGACGCGCGACGGCAGACTCGGGCCTCGGGACGACGACGTGCCACCCCCGGCGGGCCGTTCGGCGGCGATGCGATGGGGAAGGTCATCGGCCAGGCCACCAGTTCAGTCGCTCATCGGGCCGCGGGCCAGGCGATGTCGTTCC
>JACCVE010000038.1 GCA_013698285.1 Chloroflexia bacterium
CTGCTGGGGGTGATGAGCCTGGCCGAGACGGCGATCGGCCGCCCGGCCGACCTGGCGGGACGAACCGTCGGCTATCCCGGCATCCCTAGCCAGGAGGCGTTCCTGGCAACGATGCTGGAAGCCGACGGCCGGGAGCTGGGGGATGTCGAGCTGGTCAATGTCGGGTTCGACCTGCTGCCCGCCCTCTTCTCGGGCCGGGCCGAGGCCGTGATGGGCGCCTATTGGACCCACGAGACGATCCTGGCCGACCGGCAGGGTTACCCGAATACGATCCTGCGGGTCGAAGAGTGGGGCGTCCCGCCCTACTACGAGCTGGTCCTGGTGGCGGGCGAAGAGACGCTGGCCGCCCGGGAGGAGGAAGTGGCGGGGTTCGTCGCCGCGATGGTCGAGGGTTACCGGGCGGCGATCGCCGACCCCACGGCCGCCCTCGATGCCCTGGCCGCCGCCAGCCCCGAACTCGATCGCGACGTCGAGGAGGAAGGGTTGCGGTTGCTCGCCGGGGTCTGGTCGGGTCCGGGCGAGGGACGCGGCGCCGCGTTCGGGACCCAGGTGGCTGCCCGGTGGGATGCCTACGGCGCCTGGATGGTCAACCGGGGCCTGATCCCCGCCGACCTGGACATCGCCGCCGCCTGGACCGACCGGTTTGTCCCCCTGCCGGCCGCGACGCCCGCCGCGTCCCCGGCCTCCGGGACGCCCGCGACACCACCGACCGGCTGAGGAGCCGTCCCTCGGGTGTCCCGGCTGCTCTCCGGGACACCGCCTGCCCACGAGGCCCGGGCTGCCCGCCATGGTCCTGGCTGTCTACCGATCCCAGGTCCCGCGGGTCTCGACGACCGGACGTCCAGGACATGATCTTTCGCCGGGTCGTCCCGACGGTGCGTGTGATCGCCGGGGGATGGGAATCGTCCTGGGCCGACATGGCCGGGTGTGTTCAGGGGGGTGCCCAGCTCGCGTTGCGGTGTAGGCTTGCGCGGCCGCAGAACGAGCGATGGCCGGACGGGTGCCCCGCCGAATCGCGGCGTGCCCGGGATATCTCCCGCGATTTGGGTGAAAGGGCACCGCGCCGATGCGATTGACGCCACTGTACCGGGCCCGGTTCACCTATGCCGAGGGGTGGAACGTCGGCCTGGCCGAATCCGCCCTCAGCCAGCACCTCTTCATCGCCGAGGGTATCTGCGAGGGCCGGGTCAGCGGCACCATGCGCGGGATGAACCACCCCCTGCGGCGGCCAGATGGCACCTTCGTGGCCGACTTCCAGGGCGTGATCGAGACCGGCGACGGCGGGGTGATCCTGTTCGACCTGCGCGGGTACGACCGGGCCTATCCGGTCGGCAGCCGCCAGGTCGTCGGCGCCATCACCCACGTCAGCGACCACCCGCGCTACCTGTGGCTGAACGATGTCGTCTGCGTCGCCACCGGTGAAGTCCGCGTCACCAACGACGGGTTTGCCTTGGTGATCGAGACGGCCGAGCTGGTCTGGGAACCGCTCGGTGCCACGTTCGAGGGGATGCCCTAACGCGGCCGGGGACCCAGTCGAAGACAATCCCGTTCGGCAACGCATGATCGGCAATGCATGATCGGCAATGCACGACGACGAGGGGACAACGAGCAGCCCCCATCCAGCCAGAACGGGGTTTGGTGGAAACGGCACGCACGCCGAGGGAGGCGCGGCGGGCGGCGTCACTCCGAACGACCCAACTCTTGCCGAGCCCCGGCAGGCGACGGAGGATCGCCTGGCGTCCGTTTCGGTCCTACCCGTCGACCTCGACCGTCCGGCCGGGCCAGCCGGTGGCGCCGTCGGGGAGGGGCGGCTGGCGGTCGCGGGGGGCGGTGACGCCGTCACCGTCGGTGATCCGGAGCCGGAGTTTGTACTCGGCGCCGGCCTCGGCCTGCAGCGGCAGGAGCCAGCGGACCCAGGTCAGCGGGGCGTTGATCGGCTCTTCCAGGGTCGCGATCGCCCAGGTCTCCCCATCGTCGAGGCTGACCTCGACCCGGTAGATGCCACGGTCGCCCGCGGCGGCCACGCCGGCCAGGGTGACGGGTCCCGCCGCCAGGGAGTCGCCCGGGGCGGGGGTGTCGATCCGGCCCCAGATCTGGGGCACGGCGGTGTCGCTCCAGCCACGGGTCTGCCAGTAGCCCTCGAAGTCCTCGGCGACCAACTCGATCCGCTCCAGCCACTTGACGTTCTTCATCCCGTAGATGCCGGGGACGATCAGGCGGGCGGGGAAGCCGTGGTCGGTCTGCAAGGTCTCGCCGTTCATCCCGACCACCAGCAGGGTATCGGGGTCCAGGGCCTTGGTGACCGGGAAGGAGTCGGCGTAGTCGTCGGCCGCCCGGGCCACCACGTCGAGCGCCTCCGGCCGGACCCCGGCCTCGGTCAGGAGGTCCCGCAGGGGGACGCCCTGCCACTCGGCCGTGCCGATCAGGTCGCCGTTGAGTTCGTTGGAGATGCAGCAGAGGGTGGTGATCTTGCGGGTCGTCGCGCGGGCCGTCAGGTCGTCCAGGCTGAACCGCACCTCCCGGTCGACGAGGCCCGCGATCGTGAGCTCCCACCCATCGGCCGACGGGGTCGGGTCGGAGATGTTCTTGGAGACGTGATAGAAGTCAGCGGTGGACGTGATCACCGGGGTCAAGTCACCGGCCACCTCCAGGGCGGCGAACGCCTGGGCCGGATCGGCAAGCTGACCCAC